>JADZBD010000003.1 GCA_020852255.1 Bacteroidia bacterium
TTATCCGTATGCGATACTTCGTTATCCTTCTCACCATTTTTACCGGCTCCCTAAACGCTCAAAACAACCTCTGTACGGGTGCTATTCACCTCGACACTATTTCCCAGGAAACTTCTTTCGGATTCTCCCAGCCGCCGGGGCAGGATACGGCCTGGTTCAGCTTTGTAGCCACAGGACAATGCATGAACCTGGCGGTTGAGCCGCCTAACATCCTTTCGGATACTGCTCATTTTCATAACCTTACCTTAAATGCCTGTACCATCCTGAAATTATTGTTTGGGTATGAATGCGAACTGATCTTTCCCACTGCAAATAATCTGAGAACAAGCGAGCAGAGCATACAGGAAAAAAACGCGGAGAATGAATACCTGGGAAATTGTTTTCCAAACCCTGCCCGGGATAAGGTGTTTATCCCCTATTCACTCCCTTCAGGCAGCGGCGGGTACATACGGGTAACAGAGCTGAGCGGAAAGATTTTATCAGAAACGGTAATAAAAGAAGGAGCTCATACCCTTGAGCTGAATGTTTCGGCATTGCAGTCCGGGGTGTATCTCCATGAAATGGAGATAGACGGAGAAATTGTTTCCAAACGTAAACTGGTAGTAATAAAATAATCATGAAAACAACTATTAGCGCATTTTTTCTTGTTCTGTTTCAAACCTTGTCATCGCAGCAATGGTTTTCTGTTAACAATAATAATACAGACACCTATCCATCCTGTCTCGGAGTATTTAGCGGAAAACTGACAGCCGCAGGATATTTTAGTCAAATTGGCGGGGTTAATGCAAGCAGGGTGGCTTGCTATAATGGGAACTGGGCAGCAATGGGTACTGGAACTACCAGCGGAATACCATTGGCCATGACTGAGTATAATGGTGAGCTTTATGCAGGTGGAAATTTTATTGATATGGGCGGTGCTCCTTCCACAATAATCATTGCCCGATGGGACGGTTCACAGTGGAAAACCGCAGGAAATGCACAAGCATCAGGCTGGGTTTACTCCCTCTGCGTTTACAACGGAGAACTCTATGCGGGGGGAGATTTTACGGTAATGGGCGGAGTACCCTGCAACCGCATAGCCAAATGGAACGGCACAAACTGGAGCGCGGTGGGCAGCGGTGTTACTGGGAGCATTCCTACAGTTTATGCCATGAGCGTTTACAACGGAAAACTATACGTTGGTGGCATGTTCAACAACGCCGGTGGTGTTACCGCTTACAACATTGCCCGCTGGGATGGAATGCAATGGGATAGCGTAGCGGCGGGATTGACCGGGGCTGTTGGTGCAATGGTTGCAGATACTATTCGAAATTTTTTATATGCAGGTGGGGGTTTCGGAGCATCTGGTGTAACTCCTTTACTTGGAGTTGGAGCATGGAATGATACTATTTGGTCAGCCATGGGTACGGATAGTGTTCCTGCAGGAGAATCATTAGAGATGTATAATGGTGACCTGTATGCATCTGGAGTTGCGGGATGGACCATCTATAATGGCGACACCATTAAATTTTTAGCCAAATGGGACGGGAACGATTGGAGCTCTGTTTCTGATTTCAATGCAACAATTTTAGATATTAAAGCATTCAGCGGTAATTTATATGTAGTGGGAGGTTTCACCCAGGTAGACACCAGCACCATCAAATACATCGCCTGCATGGGGCCAAATTGCTTAACGGTGGGGATTAACAATTTGAATGAAGATACTATTTCCTGGAACATTTTTCCTAATCCCTCAGCAGAAGAAATCACCATAACATATTCAGCCATCAAGATTCAAGATTCAAAGGCGAGGCTCATGAATAACCTGGGGCAAACCATGAAGGTTATAAAGTTAGAGGAAGGATCAGAAGAAATGAACATTAAGGTTAGTGATTTAAGCCCGGGGATTTATTTTGTTTGCATGGAGCAGGAAGACGTAATCACAAAAAGTAAAAAACTAATCATAGTCCGATGAAACAATTAGCCCTTTTGTTCCTTTTATTCTTGATTCTTGAATCTTTTTCCCAGTCCACCAACATCCTTTCCACCAATCCGCTGGCAGAGCAGATCATGCTTGGAAACTACAATCCCGCCACCTACGCACAAGTCACACCCATTACGCACCCCGACAGTATCAGCCGGAAAATTAATCAGTGGGTCAATCCGGATTCTCTTAAAGCCTATATCATTCAGCTTTCTACCTTTCGCAACCGGAATACCGGAGCAGATACACTAAGCAATATAACGGGGGTGGGCGCTGCCAGACGCTGGGTCTATTCCAAATTTCAGCAGTTTTCCGCCTCCAGCGAAAACAGACTCATTCCATCGTATCTGCAATTCAACCAGAGTATCTGTTCCATGAGCCAGCACCGGAACATATTTTGTGTGCTCCCCGGAAGCGACACTACAGATAAATCCATTCTGCTCATTGAAGGGCACATCGACAGCCGATGTGAAGGCTCCTGCGACATCAACTGCAATGCACAAGGAATTGAAGACAATGCCAGCGGAACAGCATTAGTAATGGAATTAGCCCGTGTGATGTCTAAATTTACATTCAAACATACGATTGTTTTTGTAGCTACTATCGGCGAAGAGCAAGGGCTGTACGGCGCAGAAGCATTTGCTGATTACGTGCAGCAAAAAGGAATTCTGATGAAAGCCGTACAGAATAACGATGTGATTGGCGGGATTATATGCGGACAAACATCCTCCCCTCCCTCCTGCCCTTTCCTGAACCATATTGACTCCACCAACGTCCGTCTTTTCTCCTACGGAAGTTTTAACTCGCCTCATAAAGGATACTGCCGATTTATCAAACTGGAATACAAGGAACAGCTGATTCCGTACCTCGCTTATCCTAACATCATCAATATTATGAGTCCGGAAGACCGTACCGGCAGGGGCGGCGATCACATTCCTTTCCGACAGCACAACTATACTGCCATGCGTCTTACCTCCGCCAATGAACACGGAGATGCCAATGTCAGCAACATGAGTTATGCCGACAGGCAGCATACCACACGGGATACATTAGGAGTAGATACGAACAACGACCAGGTGGTGGACAGCTTTTTTGTTGATTTCAATTATCTGAAGCGAAATGCCGTGATCAACGGAAATGCCCTTGCCATGTGCGCACTTGGCCCGAAGCAACCCGATTTTCAGGTGACTGCTATAGGAGTGAACCAGATCCGGGTGCAGGTCACCCAGCAAACTCAGTATGGGCAATACCGCGTCGGAATCCGAACCTCTACGCACGACTGGGATACTGTTTTTACAATGACCAATACACTGATTGATACTTTCACGGTGGTGCCGCCGACTAATTTCAACATTTATGTGCAGGTAATGTCGGTGGATGCAGATTCTGTAGAAAGCGTGCCGTCTGTGGAACGACTCATCAACGTAAGCAGCACCGGTGATGTACTGCACGGCTCAAAAGACATAGAGCTGATGTACAACAAACCGAATCCCTTTGACGAAGCCACCTGGCTCACGTTCTATTCAACCAGGGGCGGTATAAAAGGAACCCTGTTTATACATGATATCGCTGGAAAGGAACTTCGAAGAATAATCGTACAGATCAATGCCGGCATGAATGAGGTGCTTTATGAACATGGATATGGAATGACCGGCATTCTTACCTGGAAGCTGGAGGTAGAAGGAAAAACGGTGGGAAGCAGAACCATGACTTTCGCGAACTGATTCCTGAAAGGCATTGATTATATCCTTCTTATAATCAAACACTTATAACTCATTCCCGCCCGGAAACGGAACTCGGGCTGCTATATAAAATCTTCATCCTCAGCTTGGTAATAGGCGCAGATTGGCTATCTTTGCCGGCCTAAATAAAGAAAAACAAAAACCGGCGGAAGGTCCGCCAAAATGATCAAACCAATGTATCTGACCACAGAAAAAAAGAAAGATTTCTTCAAGAAGCACGGAGGGAACGAAAAGAACAGCGGAGCTGCCGAAGCGCAGATCGCGCTTTTCACCCATCGTATCAATCATCTCACGAGTCACCTCGAATCCAAAAAGAAGGACATGAACACCCAGCGTTCCCTCATCAATCTGGTGGGAAAGCGCAAGAGCCTGCTGGACTACCTTCGTCGTACGGACATTACCCGCTACCGTGCGATCATCAAGGAACTTGATATCCGCAAATAATAAATGTTGTTAAAGTAAGTTCCCACCATGCACCCTCGCGGTGCTTTTGGCGCTTACTTCTATTTTACCCTTAAAAAAAAGAAAATGAATCCCATTTCACATACCATTGATTTAGGAGACGGACGTACCGTGATCCTCGAGACAGGAAAACTTGCCAAGCAGGCTGATGGCGCCGTTGTACTTCGTTGCGGCAATACCATGCTGCTTGCTACCGCTGTGTCTGCAAAAAATGCAAAAGACGGCGTTGACTTCATGCCGCTCACCGTTGATTATCAGGAAAAATTTGCCGCAACAGGAAGATATCCCGGCGGATTCTTCAAACGGGAAGCAAAACTCTCGGATTATGAGGTACTAATCTGTCGCCTCGTGGACCGTGCCTTACGGCCGCTCTTCCCTGATAACTACCATGCAGATACGCAGGTGATGATCTCCCTGATTTCCGGCGACAGGAACCAGTTACCGGACTGTTTCTGCTGTTTGGCTGCCTCCGCTGCCCTCGAGCTCTCCGACATTCCGTTCAATGGCCCCATCAGTGAAGTTAGAGTATCACGGATCAACGGGGAGTTCCGGATTAACCCGACCATCTCCGACATGGAGAATTCGGACATTGATATGATCGTGGCCGCATCAGAGAAGGACATTGTGATGGTGGAAGGAGAAATGAAAGAAATTGCAGAACACGATATGATCGCTGCGATCAAGTTTGCGCATGAGGCCATCCGGAAGCAGATCTTCGCCATTAAGGAATTTGCCAAAAAAGCAGGAAAAGGAAAAAAGAGGGAATACTCCCACGAAACACATGACGAGACCCTTCGCGAGAAGGTAAAGAAAGAACTCTACGCGAAGGCGTATGCCGTAGCACAGTCTGCCAACCCCAACAAATCCGAACGCAAGGAAGCATTTGGTAAGGCACTGGAAGAATTCCTCTCCTCCTACAGCGAAGAAGAAAGAGCTAAGGTGGAATCACTGGCGAAACGGTATTACCACGATGTGGAAAAGGATGCCATGCGGAACGCGGTGCTGGATAAAGGCGTTCGACTGGACGGCAGAAAAACCACAGATATTCGTCCCATCTGGTGCGAGGTGGATTATCTTCCATCTGCACACGGCTCTGCACTCTTTACACGCGGAGAGACCCAGTCGCTTACCAGCGTTACGCTGGGTACCAAGATGGACACGCTTACCATAGACGGAGCTATTTTACAGGGATCCAATAATTTCTTCCTGCATTACAATTTTCCCGGGTTTTCCACAGGAGAAGTGAAGCCCAACCGCGGCACTTCCCGCCGTGAAACCGGACACGGGAACCTGGCACAGCGAGCCCTCAAGCGGGTAATCCCTTCAGAAAATCCGTACACCATCCGCATCGTTTCCGATATCCTCGAATCCAACGGAAGCTCCTCGATGGCTACTGTATGCGCAGGAACACTCGCCCTCATGGATTGCGGTGTCCAGATTAAAAAACCGGTATCCGGTATCGCAATGGGTCTGATAACAGACAATAAGACCAAACGCTTCGCCATTCTTTCAGATATTCTCGGCGATGAAGATCACCTGGGAGACATGGATTTCAAGGTATGCGGCACCGAAAACGGAATTGTTGCCTGCCAAATGGATCTGAAGGTAGACGGGCTTCCCTACGAAGTAATGGAACAGGCACTGGAACAGGCCAAGCGCGGCCGTATGCACATCCTGAAAGAAATGACAAAAGCCATTGAAAAACCACGGGAAGATTACAAGCCCCATGCGCCCCGACTCATCCAGATCACTATACCCAAGGAATTCATCGGCGCTGTGATCGGGCCGGGCGGCAAAGTGATACAGGAAATGCAGCGCGAAACCAATACCGTGATCGTGATCGAAGAAAAAGACGGCGTTGGAATGATCGACATTGCTTCCGATAATAAAGAAGGTATTGACGCGGCACTGAAACGCATCAAAGCCATCACTGCGGTTCCGGAAGTAGGCGAAGTCTACGAAGGAAAAGTAAAAAGTATCCTCAACTTCGGCGCGTTTGTGGAATTCATGCCAGGCAAGGACGGACTCCTGCACATCAGCGAAGTAGAACACCGACGCCTGGAATCCCTCGACGGGGTTCTTAAAGAAGGAGACCGCATACAGGTAAAACTGATAGGGGTAGATCCCAAGACCGGAAAAGTGAAACTTTCCCGGAAGGCCCTGCTCCCTAAACCCGAAAAGCAAAGCTAAAACGCGGAAATTATTATCTTAGTCCTTACCTGGTCCGATATGGAATACAACACACAACAGCCTCACCTTACTCTGGCAGAATACGGCCGGCACGTACACAAGATGGTAATGCACTGCAAGGCCATTAAAAACAGGGATGAGCGAAACCGCTGTGCAAATTCCATCATCACCGTAATGGGAACCCTGAATCCGCAACTAAGAGATGTACCTGATTTCAAACACAAATTGTGGGATCATCTTTTTGTAATGGCCGACTTTGATCTCGATGTGGATGCTCCCTATACGAAACCCAGCAGGGAGACATTCCAGTCGAAACCCGATCGGATGAAATATCCCTCCCTCGACATTCGCTACAAGCACTACGGACGCATTGTGGAAAAGCTGATTAACGAAGGTGCCGAAATGCCGGACGGCGACATGAAGAAGTATTTTGTAGAGTTGCTCGCCAACCTTATGAAACGGCACTACCTGAACTGGAACCGCGACAGTGTGAACGATGAAGTGATTGTGCAGCACCTAAAAGAACTCTCCAAAGGAAAACTGAAACTGGATGAGTCATTTAATTTCAAGGCTACTCAGGATATCATAATTCAGAACAAGCAACGGCCTCAGCAGGGCAGTGGCTTCGGAGGGAAAAAACAATTTCACAAACGCGGCAAATTCCGTAAAAAGTACTGAGATGCGTGTCGTCCTCCTGTGCCTGACCCTCGTTCTCCTTTCCTGCGACGGTGGTGATATTGATAAAGTTAAACCCGGGATGACCCAGCAGCAAGTGATCGAAATTATGGGTAACCCTGACGAGGTATTTCCCGCCAGCCGTATGGGCAACGATGGCACTGTTGAAAGTATTACGCTCTGGCAATACGGATCCAACCAGGGCCTTATCTGGAAAGACGGACAGGTACAGGAAGTAATTCCTGATTTGGATGCCCTTATGCGCGAACTTCAGAACGCTCCGTAATATGGCCATTTTCGAAATCACCGGAGGTAAAAAACTAAAAGGGGAAGTGCTGCCGCAGGGCGCCAAGAACGAAGCGCTGCAGGTTATTTCCGCCGTACTTCTCACACCGGAAAAAGTTACGATCAGCAATATCCCCGATATCGTGGATGTGAACAAACTGATCCAATTGCTGCGCGACCTGGGAGTAAAAGTAGAAAAGAGCGGTCATGAACAATACACCTTTCAGGCAGATCATGTGAATATTGATCACCTGAATTCGGAAGAATTCAGAACAAAGGGAGGCGGACTCCGCGGTTCGGTGATGATCATCGGCCCGCTGCTTGCCCGTTACGGAAAAGGATATATTCCAAAACCCGGTGGCGACAAGATCGGCCGAAGGAGAATGGACACGCACTTTATCGGATTCCAGACACTCGGAGCAAAATTTATTTACGACAACAAAAGCGAGTTTTATAAGGTGGAGGCCTCTGACCTGAAAGGAGCATACATGCTGCTGGACGAAGCCTCGGTAACCGGTACAGCCAACATTCTTATGGCCGCTGTGATGGCAAAAGGAACCACGATTATCTACAATGCCGCCTGTGAACCTTACCTGCAGCAACTGTGCAAGATGCTCAACCGTATGGGAGCAAAAATATCCGGCATCGGTTCCAACCTGCTGACCATCGAGGGCGTCAGAGAATTGAAAGGCACCGAACACCGCTGCCTGCCCGATATGATAGAAGTGGGAAGTTTTATCGGGCTGGCCGCCATGACCCAGGGCGAGATCACAATAAAAAATGTTTCCTGGGAAAATCTGGGTGTTATTCCCAATACGTTCCGGCGATTGGGCATCCGGATTGAACAGCGCGGCGATGATATGTTCATCCCTTCGCAGGAATCCTATGAGATAGAAACGTTCATTGACGGTTCTATCATGACCATCGCAGACGCACCATGGCCGGGATTTACTCCCGACCTGATCTCTATTGTGCTCGTAACCGCCACACAGGCTAAAGGAAGTGTGCTGATTCATCAGAAAATGTTTGAAAGCCGCCTTTTCTTTGTAGATAAACTGATTGATATGGGTGCACAGATCATTCTGTGTGACCCCCACCGGGCAACAGTGATCGGACTGGGAAGAAAATACAACCTGCGCGGAATTTCCATGGCCTCTCCCGACATCCGCGCCGGCGTATCCCTTCTGATAGCAGCACTTTCCGCTGAAGGAAAAAGTACCATCTTCAATATCAACCAGATCGATCGCGGATATCAGAATATTGACACGCGACTCAAATCTCTGGGTGCCCTTATTACCCGGAAAGAGTAATAACATTGTTTAACGCCTTGCTTGCCACTTTGGCCTTATCTTTGCTCCGATGACAGACTACCGACCCCGGATGAAAACACTTCTCTATACCGTAGCGCTCACGCTCCTCTGTATTAGTCTGATGAGTACTATTTTCTCTCATCGTCAGCAAACCATTGGTCCGGCTATCGGACAAATCGCTCCGGAGATAATCGTGAAGACTCCCAAAGCGAAAAGCTTTCCTAACCCTGGAGGCAAGGGAGATATTCCTCCCGGAGATGGCATTTCAGGTTTGTTCAAAGACAGTGTACTCAAACTCTCCTCCCTGAGCGGAAACCTTGTACTCATTGACTTCTGGGCCAGCTGGTGCGGACCCTGCAGAATGGAAAACCCTGCCGTAGTGGCGGCTCACGAGAAATACAGGAATGAAACGTTTACCAATGGCAAAAAATTTATCGTTTTTAATGTTTCGCTGGACCAAACCAAAGACAAGTGGATGGCCGCAATCGAAAAAGATAAACTGAACTGGCCCTATCACGGTTCTGAGCTAAAAGGATGGAGTACCTCCGCCTCTGCTCTTTACGGCGTGTCTTCTATTCCTGCCAACTTCCTGATCAACGGCCGCGGTGTAATTATTGCCAAGAACCTTCGCGGACCCGCACTGGAGCAGGAATTGGAGAAATACCGGGTTAAAAAATAAGGGAACCGGAAATATTTTCTGCCGGCAGTAAACCCTTTTACATTTTTCACATCTATATATTGATAAATGAGAGGATTCCCCTTTTCAGGTTGGGGAAAAATCGCTATATTTGGTAGATGCAATTCCCTGCTTCTCAGATTGCTGCGTTACTGGAAGGACAGGTGGAGGGAAATCCCGACATCTCGGTTCATACGCTTACCCGCATTGAGGAAGGCGTAAAGGGAGGATTGTGCTTCCTGGAGAAAATGGAGTACGAGAAGTACCTCTATGATACCCTGGCAAGCGTTGTGATCGTGAACAGGGATTTTAAGCCCGCTCGGCCGGTTCCTTCCGGCTGCACCCTTGTACGCGTGGCTGATCCACGCGCCGCCTTCAGCAAGTTGCTGGAAATGTATGCCAAAACCCGCGTTCCCAAAGCGGGCATTGCTGCTTCGGCCGTAGTAGCCCCTTCTGCCCAGGTCGGTGAGAATGTATTTATTGGAGATCTCACCTACATCGGGGAAAATGTGCGCATCGGCAAGAACAGCAGGATCTATCAGGGAGTGATGATCGCAGATAATGTAAAGATCGGGGATGACTGCCTTCTCTATCCCGGCACACGCATCTACGCCGACTCTGTTCTGGGAAATCACGTAACACTGCACGCCGGGGTTGTAATCGGCGGAGACGGGTTCGGATTTTTTCCCAATGCGGAAAATAATTATTCCAAGATTCTCCACCTCGGCAACGTAATCATAGAAGATCACGTGGAAATTGGTGCCAATACCACAATCGACCGTGCCACCCTGGGCTCCACCCTTATCCGAAAGGGTGCCAAGCTGGACAATCTTATTCAGATAGGCCACAATGCGGAGGTAGGTGAGAATACGGTGATCGTAGCTCAAACCGGTATCGCCGGAAGCACCAAGATCGGAAAGAACTGCATGATCGGTGGCCAGGTTGGGATTGTAGGACATCTCCGCATTGCCGACGGCACGAAGATCGCCGCTCAGTCCGGTGTTACACAAAACATCACAGAACCCAATACAACCATTCAGGGTTCACCGGCTTTTTCCATCGGAGAATACAAGCGGTCCTATGTTCATTTCAGGAACTTCCCCGAAATTGCTAAAAGAATCAAGGACCTGGAAGGACTTCTTCAGGAATTAAAGTCCCTGCAGGAAAGCAAGTAATTCCACTTTCATTTAATTCCGGGATTCCTCCTACCTTTGACCCATGCCAAATCAACGTACCCTTAAGCAGCCGGTGAGTGTGAAAGGCGTTGGACTGCATACCGGAAAGGTGTGCACCCTCACGCTTAACCCGGCTCCGGAAAACACGTGGTTCGTTTTCCGCAGAACCGACCTGGAAGGATGCCCGTCCATTCTCGCTGATGCCGATAATGTGAAGGATACTGCCCGCGGAACCAAACTGGAGCAGAACGGGGCCTCCATCAGCACCACAGAGCATGTGCTGGCCGCATTGCTCGGAATGGAAGTAGACAACTGTTTTATTGATGTGGACGGCCCCGAAGTACCCATCCTCGACGGCAGTTCCAAACCGTTTGTGCACGCGATCGAAAAAGCGGGTATAGCCGAGCAGAATGCCGAAAGAGTATATTTTGAACTGAAACACAATCTCACCTTTGAAGATCCTCAAAAAAAGGTGGAGATGCTTGCCGTACCTCAGGACGACTTCCGCATCACCGTAATGGTGGATTACAACAGCGACCTCCTAGGAACGCAACATGCCAGCATGTACCATCTGAAAGAGTTCAAGGATCAGATCTCCATGTGCCGGACTTTTGTGTTTCTGCATGAGCTGGAAATGCTGCTGCAGCATAACCTCATTAAAGGCGGCGATCTGGATAATGCCATTGTGATGGTGGATAAGCCTATCCCGGATGACCGGCTTAATCATTTGAGAAAGGTATTTAACAAGGAGAGCGTGGAAGTGAAAGGCCGGGGTGTTCTCAACAATACGAAACTGCATTTCTATAATGAGCCTGCCCGGCATAAACTGTTAGACATTGTAGGCGATCTTGCGCTGGTGGGAATGCCTGTGAAAGCGCATATTCTCGCCGCCCGTCCGGGTCATGCCGGAAATGTTTCGTTCGCAGGAAAAATCAAAGAGGTCATAAAAGCGGAAAAGTCCAGAAAAGATGAATTTCACTATGATTTGTCCGGTAAGCCGCTCTACGACATCAACGACATCATGAAGATTCTTCCCCACCGTTCGCCGTTTCTTTTCGTGGACAAGATCATGGAGATGAGCAAGGAGCACGTGGTTGGTGTAAAAAATGTGGCGATGAATGAGCCCTTTTTTGCCGGACACTTTCCGGGAGCACCTGTGATGCCGGGGGTAATACAAGTGGAAACTATGGCCCAGGTGGGAGGTGTTCTGGTTTTGAAAACCGTTCCCGACCCCGAGAATTATCTTACCTACTTCATGAAAATAGACGGGGTAAAATTCAAGCAAAAAGTGTTGCCCGGCGACACCATGGTTTTCCTCCTTCGCCTTATGGCCCCCATCCGCAGGGGCATTTGTCAGATGCGCGGGGTGGCTTATGTAAATGGAAAACCGGTGCTGGAAGCGGAGCTGATGGCACAAATCGTAAAAGTGAAAAATCCCGGTGAGCCAGCTCTCGTACATTCATCCTGACGCTAAGATCGGCAAAGGATGCCGCATTGATCCCTTCGCCGTGATTCACGAAAATACCGTGATCGGCGACGGCACATGGGTAGCCTCGGGCGCGGTAATTTTTCCCGGTGCAAGAATCGGAAAAAACTGCCGCATTTTTCCGGGAGCTTCAGTTTCCGCCATTCCTCAGGACCTCAAATTCGCAGGTGAAGAAACCACTACAGAAATCGGAGATCATACGACCATCCGTGAATGTGTGACCATTAACCGCGGCACACAGGACCGCTGGAAAACGGTTATCGGTAACCAATGCCTGCTGATGGCTTATGTTCATATCGCACACGACTGTACCCTGGGGAATAACATCATTCTTGCCAACAGTGTTAACCTTGCAGGTCATGTGCTGATCGAAGATCATGTGATACTGGAAGGTTATGTTGGCGTAAGTCAGTTCGTGCGAATCGGCGCGCATTCCTTTGTTTCCGGACAAACAGGAGTGCGGAAAAATGTGCCGCCCTTTGTGAAAGCCGCACGTGAACCCCTTTCATATGTAGGCGTAAATTCCGTAGGTCTCCGCCGCAGAGGATTCTCCAACGAATCCATTCTCGCCATCGAAGACATCTACCGGACCCTGTATGTGCGCGGACATAATGTATCCAACGCCCTCTCCATCATTGAACAGGAGGCCCCGGAATCTCCCGAAAAAGCCCAAATACTGGAGTTCATACGGAGCTCCCGGGACGGTATCATGAGGGGCATGTCCTGACCCCTTTCCCTTATTAACAATTACCTGTTTGCAACTGAGGCACTTACGCCTCAGATCGCCCCTCCTGTTGAAATAGTTTTGTGTAATGGGAGCCTTTCCCCCTATTGGGCAATTTGTCGTATTTTTATTGTGCTTAGTCTCAATTAAGTACAATCAAATCGAAAAACGATGTTGAAAACGTCCGTATTGTTTTCAGCGATGGTGATCACCACTATGGGTTCACTATCTGCCCAAACACCTACACCCGCACCGAAACCGCCGAAAGTTTATCCCTCACTGGGAATCGGCGCCGGAATGCTCACCTTCCACGGCGATGTTGGTAAGGAAAATCCTGCCAGTGCTTTCTCTGCGATCCGCAGCGGATACTCGCTATCTGTTGAACAGCGCATTAAAAACATGCTGGGAATTTCTGTCAATGTAACGATGGGTTCTCTCGGGAAAGAACAACGGTCCCAGGACACCACGCTGAACCTGAACTTCGAAACAAAGTTCAAACAGTTCGGACTCGGACTCACCTTCTATCTGGACAACGGGGCCATTATGGACGCAGAATTTCCTGTTGCCCCCTATGTATTTACAGGCTTTAACTACTTCATGGGCGATGTAAATACCGACCTGAAGGACGCAAATGGTCTGCCGTATTACTACTGGACAGATGGAAGTATCCGCGATCTTCCGGAAGCTCCCGGAAATGAATTCATCTCCCGCCATATCAAGCGCGATTACACTTTTGAGACTTCGCTGCAAAAAGGACTGACCACCTTTTCAATACCGGCCGGCTTAGGATTCAAATTGAAGGTGAACAAACATATAGAGGTGAACCTCAATACCGCCTGGCATATTACCTTTTCGGATGAAATTGATAATAAAGTTGATGCCGGTAAAGACAACTACTGGTATAACTGGGTAGGGCTCCGGTTCCACTTTGGCAATTCAGACAAGAAAGCCGAAAATGAACGATACTCCAACGTTGACTGGAAGGCCATTATGAACATGGATGAGGACGGAGACGGAGTAACAGACACAGAAGATTATTGTCAGGGTACTGAAAAGGGCGTGAAGGTAAACGGCAAAGGTTGCCCGCCCGATGCAGATGACGATGGTGTTCCGGACTACAAAGACAAAGAGGCAGATTCAAAAAAGGGAGTGGCAGTAGATGAACACGGAATCATGCTGACCGACGCCCGAATCGCGGAACTTAACAGGATCAAGGACTCACTCTCCAATGTCAGGGAACAAGTAGTGGTGGAAAAACCATCCACCGAAACCCTAAAGGAGATCGACAAACAAATTGTGGAACAGAAGAAGGTCAATGAGCAACAGCTCAAGGTCACTTCTAATATCCCGGCAGAATTTCAGTCAGCTGATACGAATAAAGACGGCATTATTTCATCTTCCGAAATCAACGGAATGATTGATGCCTTCTTTGACGGATCAACTGATTATACAGTTGAGAAAATACACCGGCTGATCGATTTCTTCTTCGAGCAGTAGGGTAGCAGGCGCGTAAGTTTCATCGCCAATGGCGAACCAGCCTGCTCCCCGAAAAAGGAAGCAGGTTCGGTCCCCCGGAATTTTAGGCATGAAACCTTAATACGCGCTATATGATAAAGTATGCTGTACTGCTGCTAAACTTTACCGGGATTCTTATTTACAATGCCTTTTTCTCGCCCGATGTAAACCTCTCCGTTAATGCCCCCAAACAGGCAGAACCCGGCCAGGAATTCACCGTGGAAGTCAATATCAAAAAGGGAAGCATAGCCGGATTTGCCCAGCTAAAAATGGAACTGCCGGGCGGTTTCACCGCTGCGCCAGGTGAAAAGGGAGGAGCTGACTTTAAAATGAGCGGTACCACCGTACGATTCACCTGGACCAGTCTTCCTTCGCAGGAAGAAATTAAGGTAAGCCTGAAGCTTACACCGCCGCAGGGTAATACGGGAAAAGTGACGCTTTCCGGCAAATTCTCCTACCTGGTAGATAATAACAAGACCTTCGCAGACATTCCTCCAATCGAAATCGAAATAGGCAAAACAGAAACGGTTTCAGCTCCTCCGCCTCCCGACCCTCAGCCCACCACCACCACCACCAATACGCCGCCGGAGAATAACACCCCACCTCCCCCTGACACCACTCCCACTACTACTACTAATAATACTACCCCCGACCCTCCTCCCACCGGCGATCAGAAAAGCTCCGCTCCTCCTGTGAACGTTACCGCATCAAGAAAACTACCCGGTGAAGTGAAAGCCGGCGAAGAGTTTCTGGTTGAAGTAACGATCAATAAAGGCGGATTAAAAGGTTTCGCACGCTTTCAGGATGTGATTCCGGAAGGACTCACTGCATTAGCAGCAGAATCCAGAGGGGGATCCTTCAGTTTTCTGGATCAGAAAGTGAAAATTGTTTGGGAGAATGTTCCCTCGGATGAAACATTCACCATTACTTATAAACTTCGCCCGGATGCCTCTGCCTCCGGCTCACTTACTATTGAAGGCGTTTTCTCTTACGTTGAGAACGATGAACCTAAGAAGATCATCCTCACTCCTTCATTCGTTAACGTAACGCGCGAGTCCTCCACCAACACGGTGACCACTACCACAAATACAAGCCAAAATAATCCCAACAACACCACTACACCACCTGACACTACTAACACTAACACCACTACTACTACTACTAATAATAATACCACTACTATTACTACCCCCGACCCTCCTCCCACCAATACCAATGTTGCTTACAAAGTCCAGATATGCGCCCTGCGGAGTACAGCACCGGATAACACCTATTTTCAAAACCGGTATGGTATCACGGAAAACATCAATTGGGAAAATCACGAAGGATGGACCAAGCTCACCGTGGGAAAATTCAACACCTATAAAGGAGCCAGGGATCACCGCAATGGTATTAGGAATAAGGGTGTTGGAGATGCTTTCGTAACTGCTTATAACTCCGGCACCAGGATTACCGTACAAGAAGCATTGATGATCACGAAGCAGCAGTGGTATCAGTAATTTACTGCTTCGTCGACACTTTTTTGACAATCAACTGATTTTGAGGGAATTTGACCTTCGTTGATTATCTTTGTAGTACGATGTCGCCCGGTATTTTCTTACGGATATTGCCATTGCTTTGCATGTTCTCCGCTCACGCACAGGACAGCACAAGTCATTCCGGCTCCTCCCGTTTCCCGGTAACTTCAAAAGATTCTCTTCCACCGGTTGATTCCGGATTTATTTTCAAACCCGTGGTGGGAGCAGGAGTGGGAATGTTCACCTGGTATGGAGACATCAATAATAAAGCACTTGTTCTGCCGCAAACCTCCAGGATCGGATACGAACTGAGTCTTTCCCAGAACCTGAGTCCCGCCTTCAACCTCCGGCTGTGTGCACTCTTCGGACAAGTAGGTGCCAACGAACGCAGCATTGAACGAAACCTGAATTTCCAGAGTCATATCCGAATGGGAGGTTTGGCACTCACCTATAATTTTGATCATCTGCTGAAAGATACCCGCTCCACAGAACCTTGGATTTCCGTCGGATTTGAATCATTCGAGTTTTTATCTAAAACCGATTTATATGACCGGGCAGGGAACAGGTATTATTTCTGGTCCGACGGCTCCATCATGAATATGGACGAAAACGATCCCTTCGCTCCTACCGCCATTCCCCTTTCCCGCGATTATATTTATGAATCCGACATCCGCGAACTGAATCTGGACGGCTTCGGAAAATATCCAGAACGATCCTTCGCGTACACCGCCGGTGCAGGAATTAATCTCAAACTGCATAAGCAGATGATTATGAAACTGGGAGCAGTCTGGCATTTCACACTCACAGATTATGTGGATGGTGTTGCCGGGAACGGCACAGGCATCCGAAAAGGAGATGTGAAAAACGACCGCTTCCTTATGTCGTCCGTCTCGCTGCATTATGAATTCAAACAGAAAAACCGGAAGGGAGGAAAAAACAATCCCGACTTCTCTGATGTTGATTGGTTTGCACTTGACATGGAAGACCGGGACGGCGACGGCGTAAAAGATCCGCAGGACTCCTGCCAGTTCACTCCCCCCGGAGTGGCCGTTGACAACAAAGGTTGTCCGCTGGACGGAGATGAAGACCTTGTGCCAGACTACATGGATGAAGAAATGAACTCTGCTCCGGGAGCCATCGTGGATGAATACGGTGTAACCATTCCCGATTCCGTTCTTGAGAAACGCTGGCTGGTCTACTCTGATTCTACGGGTGAATTTATTGAGAGGAATGTTGTGATTCTTGCTACACAAAGCGTAGGAGGATTCGGCGGCATCACACTTAAGAAACGGGAATTCACTGTGCAGGTAGCTCAATACAGCGGCGGAGTACCTCTGGAGATAATGGAAAAACTGCTGGGCATTTCTGATGTTAAATCAAATATCCTTTCTGACTCCTCTACCGTTTACACTGCGGGCTCCTTTAATTCCATTGACGTGGCGAATCAGCGAAAAGAGGAAATAAAAAATACGGGCTTTAAAGACGCACGGGTAATTTATATTGAGAATGGAAAGATCTACGACCTTAACAAGGTTTACAAAGATCCATCACCCACTAATCCCACTAACCCTACTAACCCTACTAACCCTACTAACCCTACTAACCCTACTAACCCTACTAACCCTACTAACCCTACTAACCCTACTAATCCTACTAACCCTACTAATCCCACTAACCCTACTAATCCCACTAACCCTACTAACCCTACTAACCCTACCAATCCCGTTATACCTCCCGAATTGAATAAACCGGGTATTATTTACAGAGTTCAGATAGGTGCGTTAAAGACCAAGGTGTCTGCCTCCTCTTTCAATTCATCCGAGGGCGTGATTACTTTAAAAACTGAGAATGGCTATTATAAATATCTCACCGGCAGCTTCGACAACTTTGAAGATGCCAGTGTTTTGCGTAAAAAAATGATTGCAAACGGGTACAAAGATGCCTTTGTGGTTGTGTACAAAGACGGAAAGCGGGTAAGCCTGGAGAGTGTAGGAGTGAAGCAGCCAATGCAGCACACGAATGATCCAACGCCACCGGTGAATACCGACACTTCCAAAAAAGATAAGAGCAAAGTAGTTTTCCGGATACAGCTGGGAGTTTTTAAAGGAGAACCTCCTGCAGATGTTACTCAGCGGATCAACAAGGTACCGGGGGTGAGCAAACAGACCACCTCGTCGGGGTTAAACCAGTACCTGAGCGGTAATTATAACGATTACAAGGCCGCGCAGCTGTTCCGCGACGAGGTAATAGATAAATATGGTTTCAAGGATGCCTTTATCCTTGCCTTTTATGATAATCAGCTGATTTCCATTAAAGAAGCTCTTGATATATTGAAATAGTATGGGTAAGTTTTTGATATTTTTTTCCTGAACCCCGTGTCCATTTGGGTTACCTTTGCATATATGGCATTTTCTTTGATATTCACACGTAATACCTGACCTCATGAAAAAGACCGTACTTTTTTCCGCCCTGGCCTTCGGCCTCCTCTTCTCTGCAGAATCTTTTGCGCAGGATCCCACTGTGAAGCAAGACAACAAGGTGGTAAATCCCGAGAAGAAAGACGAGGAGAAGAATAAAGAGAAGAATACCACCGACCGCGGCACTTCCGAAAAAATGTCAATCGGAGAAGAAGGTGATTCCAATGACACGAAGAAAAAGAGCACCACCAGCGATGGTAAGAGCTCCAAAAATCCCGTGGTAACTCCGAATACTACCCGTAATCCCAAAAAGAACTGATGATGTTCCGTATACTTCCGGCTCTGTTGGTTTTTCTATCCTTCTCCGCCTTCTCACAGGTGAAGTTCGGGGATGTGATCAGAGATACCAAAACGAAGGTGAATACGGTAAAAAATACAAAGCAAAAAGTTGATCCGATCGTTGAGAAGAAGGAAGAAACACCTCAGGAAACACCTCAGGACACCACCAAAAAAAAGAACGATCCGGTAAAAACAGACGGCCAGAAGACTGATAATCTGGCCATAGGCGAAGAAGGCGACGAAAAGAACAAAGACGGTAAGGGCGGTAAAGTGAAGCAAAGCAAAGAATTTATTAAGGACTCCAAAGGATCTCCTAACGGAACCACCACCCCGCCTCCCAGTGGTAATCTCGTGGATCCCAACAGCCAGAAGAAAAGCATGGCCATTGGAGATGAGGGCGCAGAGGATGAAAAGAAGAAGGGAAACAAGTCAAAAAGCACCGATAATAACACGGTGAATCCAAAGTAATTCTTGTCTGTACGTTTTCTGAGTTTGGTCGACAAAAAATGTGGACTCACTGGCATTTTTTGGCTATTTTTACATGTCTGAATAAAGGTCTTTAAATGAGCCGTAAAAACACCATCCTGATTGCAGAGGATGAGCCGATGATGCTCAAGGTGCTTGAATTTAAACTGAGGAAGGACGGATATGAAGTGATGACAGCCTCCAACGGTAAAGACGCTATTGAAAAAATTAAAAACACTCCTCCTGACCTGTTGATCACCGACATGACCCTGCCCTTTTTCAACGGACTTGAGATCATTGATTATGTCAGGAAGAATGGCACCCCCCGGCTTCCTGTCATCATACTGACGGATGTGGATAAAGAGGCGGTTATCCTGGAGGCGTTTAAGACCGGTGCAAATGATTTCATTACCAAGCCATTTTCTCCCAACGAACTTTCCATTCGCGTAAAGCGATACCTCTCCGAAGTCTGATCCCTCCTATGCCTCGCTCTTTCAGGCGGATCACGCTGATCCTCTTTCTCTTTGTCACCTCTGCATATTCCCAGGATACTATCTTTTTCGATGTAGATAAGGTATTTGAAAGAGCGAGGAGATCGGCATTTACCGAAAAGAATAATCAGGATGCCAGAGATATTTGTAAAAAAATACTGGAAAAACATCCTGATTACCACGATGCCCGTGTACTGATTGCCAATACACTTTCCTGGGAACGGCGCTTTCAGGAAGCACGCGCCGAAATCATCAAAGTATTGGAGAAGAAACCCGAATACTACGATGCTGTAACTGTTCTGCTCAATATCGAATTCTGGTCGGGTAATCTTCGTGCCGCACTTCAGGTTGCTAACAAGGGAATTGAACTTTTTCCGAATGAATATTACTTTAAACTCACCAAGGCAAAGATTCTGGATCAGCTGGAAGAATATGATGAAGCGCTGGTGCTGCTGGAAGAGTTGAAAAAACCGAAGAATAAGCCGGGTGGTGCAAACAGCGGGCAGACGGTATTACCTCCCGAGGACGTGATGAATGAGATTGACAAAATGATTCACGACATCGAGTTAAAGCGCAAGCGAAATCACGCCGGTGCAATGTATACCCTTGAATTGTTCAGCGATGTGTATGCCCCCCGACATCTGCTGGAACTCGAAGGCAAGCACCGCTTCGGAAAAACAACGGCCATCGTGCGGGGCTCTGCCGCTCAGCGTTTTGAACGCACCGGATTGATGGGAGAAGCGGATCTCTACTATAAGCTGAACAAACTCACCTATCTGTATCTCAACGGCGGATTCAGCCCTTCTGCCATCTTTCCGAGGTTCCGGTCCGGCTTTGAGGTATATCGCCGTCTTCCGCGCAATATGGACGCCTCCATCGGCTTGCGGTACCTTCATTTTGTACTCACCGGAACCGGAACTAAAGAAATTTTCATTCTAACCGGTTCTGTCGGCAAATACTATTCACACTACTGGTTCGGATTGCGCCCCTTCATTACACCCCGCGGAACTGGAGCCGCTGTTTCTCTGCTGGCCCATGCCCGCCGATATCTACGGGATACAGAGAATCATTTTACGCTAACAGCGGGTTACGGACTCACCCCCGACAACCGTGTTTTTCTGGGAGACAATCCGGAATTCTATCAGGTTAGTGCTCTCCGGCTGGGAGCGGATCTTCAAAAAGTTCTGGCCGATAATTATTTCCTTCTGGCAGGAATATGCTTTGAAACCCAACGCCTGAATAACCTGCCCGGCCTTACTATATTTGATGGAGTTTTTCAACTGGGAATCCGATACCGCTTCTGATGAGAAAAATTATAAACATCCTCCTTCTTTCTGCCTGGGTTCTCCTGAGTTCCTGTGGCGGCAATGCCGCTGAAGGCCATTATAAAACAACAGCCGGCAACCTGTTCGACGACACACAGGTGCATGAATTGCGTTTCTATTTCTACGACGAAAATGGATGGGAAAATCTCTACCGTAATAAAAAATTGCGGGACTCCCTGGAGATGACCCGTTATCTGCCCGTAAAAATTGTAATCGACAGCTTTAAGATCGACTCCGCCGGACTGCGGTTCAAGGGCGAATCTTCCTTCCTCTACACGAAGGGAAACAAAAAGTCCTTCAAAGTTTCACTGGCCCGTTTCAGAAAAGAATCCTCCTATGGTAAGGTGCGAACCTTCAATCTGAACAACTGCTTCAAAGATCCCACCTTTCTGAGAGAAAAACTCATGCTTGATCTTCTCCGCGACCAGGGCCTGCCGGCACCCGCGTCTGCCTTTGTTAAAGTATACGTCAATGACGAATACCTCGGCCTTTATCTGGCAGTAGAAGAAATCGGAAAGCATTTCCTGGATACCCACTTCACCAATCACGATGGTAACTTGTACCTGGGCGAACCGAATGCCCTGCTGCAGGACCTCGGTCCCGACCCCTCCGCGTACCAGAGAAAATATAAAAAGAAACGTACCGGGAAGGATACCACCTATACGGACATTGCCTTATTTATCGGAGAATTGAACCGCGGGTTCAAAAAAAACAAGGACAAGAAGTACATGGAGCACCTCGAAAGCATCCTGAACACCGATCAGTTGCTGAAAACATGGGCCATCTGCAACTTGCTGGCCGACGCCGACGCTTTCAACATGATGTACAGGCATAACTACGCCCTCTACCATGAACCTTCCTCCGGAAAATGGCAGTGGGTAACATGGGATCATAATCTCGCCTTTGCTGCCTGGAATCCGAAATATACCCTGGAGCAGGTATACACTCTTGCTCCGGACCACACGGAAGATTTCGAAGGAGAACATTTCCAGAAGAGGGTGCTGGGGAATTCCTACCTGAGAAAACGCTACCTACGCTACATGGCAGAGCTCGTAAAAGGTCCATTCTCCATTGACCGCCTGGGCGGAAAGATCGATCGCTGGGCCGTGATCATTCGACCGCATGTGGCGGCTGATTCGCTCAAAGCCTGCAGCACCGAAGATTTTGATAAGAATCTGCAGGATCACCTCGGAGATCCCACCGATCCGGGAGCGTTCACCCCGGGGCTTAAGTCTTTTATAATAAAACGCCGTAACCACATTATCCGCGAACTGAAAAACCGGAAAATGTTTGATGCGGAACCAGAAGCCTGATGTTCATGTGCACCGGTTCGATTCTTTTTATACGTGATTTTTTCTTCGGGGCACAACAATTTGTTCCGCGGGAAATTTTACTGCTGGTTGCCATCACGCTGTGCTTTATTGTTCTTTCTGTCTTCTTTTTTCTCTTTATTATCTTTTCAAGGATCAGTAAAAACCGGAAGGAAAAACGGGTCGGAAAACTCCGGAAGAAATTTGAACTGCTCATTACATCCGTCATTTTTGATCCCGAAGACCTGAATCTGGAACAGCGCACCCAGCGCTATAAATTACTGGATCACTATAAAAGGAACTATCTCCGTACCTCTGAATCGCGACAGGTGCTTATTGATGAAATTCTTCATCTCTACCGCGATTTTACAGGCGCTCCTGCCCGTGCTCTCCGTCACCTGTACCTCTCTCTCAGCCTGTATAATGACTCTATTCGTAAGCTGAAAGATCCGCGCTGGCATATTAAAACCAAAGGTGTGAAAGAACTCAGTGCGATGGAAGCAAAACAGGGCTATTCAAGAATATACCGGCTGGTCAATCATTCCAACCCTATTCTTCGCATGGAAGCTCAACTGGCATTAGTCAAAATAATGGATTTCCGCGCGCTTACATTCCTTGACGATACACGGTACCCTATCTCGGAATGGCAGCAGATCAACCTGCTGGGGGTAATGGCTTCACTGGACAGAAACATGAATCTGCCGGACATCAGCAAATGGCTGCGCTCCGCCAATGAATCGGTGATCATTTTTACGCTCAAAATGATCTCCTATTTTTCTCTTATGAATCTCACTAAAGAAGTTACCCGGATGCTAAATCATCCCAGTCTCAAGGTAAGAAAGGCCGTAGTACAAACAATCGGAGACCTGGATGCCGCCTCCGCACTCGGCTTGCTGAAAAAAAGATTTTATAATTATGAGAAAGATTTTAAACTGGCTGTGATCGGTGTTTCACGTAAGATCGCCATTGAAAAAGACTTCCCCTTTTTAGAGTTACAACTGCTGAGCGACGACCGGGATATCAGTCAGGCTACCGCCTACGCACTGGCCGGAAATTCTGACTCAGGGCTGCAACTCCTGAAAGGAATTTATAGTACGTACGCCGACGAACATCTGAAAGGTATTATACGCAACGCACTCCATGAAGCCGAATCATGATTGAGTTTTTCGACATATTATCCAACTTCTTTTATTACGGATTACTGGTGTATTCCTTCACACTGATCAGCTGCTACCTTGTATTGGGAATCATGTCTATCCGCGAATCTGCCCTTTACATGCGCCGCCAGAGTTTTGTTGATTACAAAGCCATCTCGAATTCTCCCATTTCCCCGTCCATCTCCATTATAGCTCCTGCGTACAACGAGGGCCGAACCATCACCGAGAATGTGAAATCGCTGCTATCGATACGCTATAGTAATTATGAAGTGATTGTAGTGAATGATGGCAGTAAAGATGATTCCATGCAGAAGCTGATTCAGGCCTATGCACTTGAAAAATTTCCTTATGCCTATGAAGAACAGTTAAACACAGAACAAGTCAGGGCGGTGTACCGGTCCAGGAACCCGATCTACAGTAAACTATTGGTAGTGGACAAGGAAAACGGTGGAAAAAGCGATGCCCTTAATGCCGGTTTGAATATTTCGCGGAATAAATATGTTGCCTGCGTAGATGTGGACTGCATTCTGGAGCAGGATTCGCTGCTGAAGATGGTAAAACCATTTTTGGATGATGGTGAAGGCCGGGTGATTGCAACAGGAGGGGTGGTGCGCATTGCCAATTCCTGCGTGGTACAGGATGGGAGACTGGTAAAAGTGAACTTGCCGAAAAAGTTACTTCCCAGAGTACAAACATTGGAATACATACGTGCGTTTTTACTGGGGAGGATGGCCTGGAGCAAAATGAACGGATTGCTGTTGATTTCAGGAGCCTTCGGTTTATTCGATAAACGCATTTGTATTGATTGCGGCGGATACAACACAGCAACCGTAGGAGAAGATATGGAACTGGTTGTTCGCATGCGGCGTTATATGCATGCCATGAAACAGCCCTATAAAGTGATTTACATTCCTGATCCCTTGTGCTGGACCGAAGCGCCGGACACGTATAAAATTCTTGCCCGGCAGCGGAACCGGTGGACCCGCGGTACGGCTGAAACCTTGTGGCTGCATAAAAAACTTTTCTTTAACCCTTCTCACGGATTCCTGGGAATGATCAGCTATCCGTACTGGTTCCTCTTTGAATGGCTTGCACCCATTGTAGAATTCTTCGGGATCCTCTACTTCTTTTTCCTTGCCCTGCTGGGATACGTAAACTGGCCCTTCTTCCTGGCCTTGCTGGCCATGGTGTATTCCTTCGCGATCATGTTTTCAATTTTCGCCCTGGTTTCAGAAGAACTGACCTACCATCAGTACAAAAAGAAAAGCGACATCTTCAAACTCATCCTTACCGGTATGCTGGAACCGGTGCTTTTCCACCCGTGGTCCGTTTGGAACGCTATTCTGGGAAATGTTGATCTGCTCACCGGCCGGAAGTCGTGGGGCGAAATGACACGGAAAGGATTTCACAGGAAAGAACCGACGAAGGTGGTAACTCCCGTTTGATTTCCCGGCCAGAAACGTTTCTTAAGACACCCCGGATAAAAAAAGCCCGTCCTTTCAGACGGGCCGGTAATTGTTCAGAAAAATGCGGTTACTCCGCTTTTCTTGTTTCCGCCGAAAATTTGATCAGCACTTCACTTCCCACGCCTTTACTCTCCTCTCCTACCTTGAACGAGGTACGGTCGATCCTGCACTCTCCTTCAAATGTGAAAATGCTCGGCTTCCCCTCACGCCTGGCCTCTCCCACATAATTAAAGTACACATCCACGGGAAGCCGGATGCCGCGCATTGTAAGACTTCCGGAAGTTTTATAACGGAAACTCGGATTTTCAGAAGCCAGTACCCCTTTAGAACTAAATGTAATACTCGGAAAACTGTCCGCTGCAAAATAATCAGACTTGAGCAAATGATCGTCGCGGTCCTTATTCTGTGTGTTGATTGTACGAACCGAAAGAACGAGGTCTACTGAGGAAGTGGAAGGATCACCGGTAAAATGAACAATGCCCGAATCCAGCGAGATTGTTCCCTTGGCGTTGGAAAGCCAGTGGCGTACGTTGAATTCAACGAACGCGTGGGAACCATCGAACGCATACATTCCGCTGAGTGAATCGATGGCGGCGCCCGGTAACACAACAGTGGAATGATCATGCCCCTTATGCTCCTCCTCGCCCGCGGAAACCACCGCAATATGTGGTGCAATCACAAGTGAAACAATAGACATGAGTTTGATTAGAATGTTCATTGACGGACCTGAAGTATCCTTAAAGGGATCTCCTACGGTATCGCCGGTTACAGCGGCCTTGTGAGGTTCAGATCCCTTGTAAAAAGTCTGACCGTTGATCTCTACTCCTTTCTCAAATGATTTCTTGGCATTATCCCATGCGCCGCCTGCATTGCTTTGAAACATTCCCATCAGTACGCCGGATACCGTAACGCCTGCCAACAGACCTCCCAGCACTTCCGGACCAAATGCAAATCCTACAATCACCGGTGTGATAAGAGCAATCAATCCCGGGGCGATCATCTCACGAATCGAAGCCTGCGTTGATATGGCCACGCACTTCTCATATTCCGGCTTGGCCTTGTATTCCATAATACCGGGTATCTCCCGAAACTGCCGGCGGACCTCATTCACCATCGCCATGGCCGCTCTTCCCACCGCAGCAATGGCCAGCGAAGAAAAAATGAAAGGTATCACCGCGCCAATAAACAATCCGGCCAGTACATCGGCTTTGTATATGTCGATATGACTGATTCCTGCTACTCCAACGAATGCCGCAAAGAGAGCCAGTGAGGTCAGCGCCGCAGATGCAATGGCAAATCCCTTCCCCGTTGCGGCAGTTGTATTTCCCACTGCATCCAGATTGTCGGTTCTGCCCCGCACTTCCTTCGGAAGCCCTGACATTTCCGCAATGCCTCCGGCATTATCGGCAATCGGGCCAAATGCATCAATAGCCAGCTGCATTGCAGTAGTGGCCATCATGCCAGCTGCAGCAATGGATACTCCATACAGACCGGCAAAGTAATGCGACACATAAATTCCGGCGGCCAATACAATGACCGGGATAAGTGTTGACTCCATTCCAACTGCCAGACCACCGATCACGTTGGTAGCATGTCCGGTAGATGACTGCCGCACGATGCTGCTCACCGGACGCTTGCCAATGGCAGTATAATACTCTGTGATGAAACTCATCAGCGTTCCCACCACCAGGCCGGTGATAATTGCGTAGAAAATTCCATTTGCTGTGATAATGCTTCCGTCCCGGATAAATGTGAGATCCGCAGGAATCATCCACTGCACTACAAAATAAGAAGCAATTGCGGTGAAGATGATGGACGACCAGTTCCCCATATTCAAGGCATTTTGCACACTGGAGTTCTCTCCCTTGATGCGTACAAAAAAAGTTCCCACAACAGAGAACACCAGCCCCAGTCCTGCAATCACCATCGGAAGCAAAATGGGCCCCATCCCGCCAAACTGATCTTTTGCCTCTATTTCAATTCCCAGAATCATGGTGGCCAGGATGGTGGCAACATAGGACCCGAAAAGATCTGCGCCCATACCTGCCACATCACCTACGTTATCACCTACGTTATCTGCAATGGTAGCGGGGTTGCGAACATCATCCTCCGGTATGCCGGCCTCCACTTTTCCAACCAGGTCAGCGCCAACGTCTGCCGCTTTCGTATATATTCCGCCACCCACACGTGCAAACAAGGCTATGGATTCAGCACCAAGCGAAAAGCCGGCAAGCACTTCAATTGCCGTACGCATGCTCGATCCTGTAACAGCATCGCCGGGTGCAACAAACATATTTGTCAGAACAATAAAGAGTCCACCCAAACCAAGAACAGCCAAACCTGCTACCCCTAATCCCATTACCGTTCCTCCGTTAAAAGAAACAGCAAGCGCTTTAGCAAGCGAAGTTCTGGCAGCGTGTGCGGTTCGCACATTGGCCTTGGTGGCGATCTTCATCCCGATGTAACCTGCCAATGCAGAGAACACAGCTCCAATCACAAAGGCAATGGCTATTACCGGACTTGAGTGTTCCACCAACGTGCCCGACCATCCCAACAGCACTGCCGCAACAGCCGCGAAAACTCCCAGTATCTTCCATTCCGCTTTTAAAAATGCCAGCGCTCCGGCAGCAATATAGCCTGCGAGCTCCTGCATTTTGCTATCGCCGGCCTCCTGCCTGCTTACCCATGCAGACTTAAGACCCATAATAAGAAGCCCAAAAAGACCAACGGCCGGTACAAGGTAAATCACGATTTCATTCATGGTATAAGATATAAACGCTTAAAAATCAGAATACTGAATCCTTTGGTAAAAAACGGGTGCAAACCTACTATTTTTCAGGATATTATCAAAAACCTACCTTTACGCCCCCTTCTAATGACAGCCGACAAGAAAATCAAGATCTTCAATGACCCCATCTACGGGTTTATCTCACTGCCGGGCGGGGTGATTTTTGAATTGATCAACCATCCCTGGTTCCAGCGACTGAGAAGGATCAAACAGCTGGGAATGACCAACATGGTTTATCCAGGTGCCCTGCATACCCGGTTTCATCATGCCCTGGGTGCAATGCACCTGATGCGCGAAACCATAGAAGTATTGAGGGCAAAAGGTGTCCGGATCTCCGAAAAAGAAAAAGAAGCAGCCTCCATTGCAATATTACTGCACGACATTGGTCATGGCCCTTTTTCGCACGCTCTTGAACACAGCATTGTAGAAGGTGTTTCCCATGAGCATATTTCTGATGTTTTCATGCAGAGGCTTAACAAGGAATTTAAGGGGAAGCTCACGCTGGCGATAAGAATATTTAACGACCTGTATCCCAAGAGGTTCATGCATCAGCTGGTTTCTTCCCAATTGGATATGGACCGTTTAGATTACCTGCTGCGCGATAGCTTTTTTACCGGAGTTTCCGAGGGTGTTATTTCATCGGAACGTATAATAAAGATGCTCAACGTGGCCGGAGCCGACCTGGTGGTGGAGGAAAAAGGGGTTTATTCTATCGAGAAATTCATTATCGCAAGGCGGCTGATGTACTGGCAGGTATACCTGCATAAGACGGTGCTGGCCGGTGAGAAAATGCTGGAGAATATACTCTTAAGGGCCAAGGAGTTAGCAAGAGAAGAAGTACCGCTTTTTTCGACTCCTGCACTGGCGTTTTTCCTGGAAAGAAAGGTGAAGAAGAAAGACTTTTATGCCGGCCAGGAGGTGTTGGAGCATTTTGCAGCGCTGGATGATCACGATATTATGGCCTGTGTAAAAGTATGGCAGGATCATCCCGACCGGGTGCTGGCGACTTTATGTAAATGGCTGATAAACAGAAACTTGTACAATATTCGCCTTTCAGACCGCCCGGTTCCACGGAAAGCACTGGTTTCCCAGACCGAAAAGCTACATAAAAAAATGAGATTCAATAAATTACAAGCAAAATATTTTGTTTTCTCCGGGCAAGTGAACAATGAAGCGTACCGTCCGGATTCTGTCAGGATCAATATACTGGGAAAAGACGGCCGTTTGAAGGATCTCACACGGGCCAGCGATCAAGGATATCTCAAAGGACTTAAAGGCAAGGTAAACAAGTACTTTATCTGCTTTCCGCGCTAGATTTTTTCAACATTTCCTGTTGATAATCAAAAGATTCTTGTACCTTTGCCGTCCCTTAAAAAAAGAGGGATATTTTTTTCAGTAATACGCAGAACCGAAAGCTAGTTAAAGTACTATGCCAACCATTCAACAACTTGTCCGGAAAGGACGTAAAAAGTTGCCCAACCGCAGCAAGAGTGCGGCTCTGGATTCGTGTCCACAGCGACGTGGCGTTTGCACGCGCGTGTACACAACTACTCCCAAAAAGCCAAACTCTGCGTTACGTAAAGTTGCCAAGGTGCGTCTCACCAATCAAACGGAAGTGATTGCTTACATTCCGGGGGAAGGACATAACCTGCAGGAACACTCGATCGTGCTTGTGCGCGGCGGAAGGGTAAAGGATCTGCCAGGTGTGCGTTACCACATTGTTCGTGGTTCGCTCGACACGGCAGGTGTAGAAGGAAGAAAGCAACGCAGAAGCAAGTATGGCGCAAAGAAGCCCAAGGCCGGCGCCGCCAAACCTGCTGCGAAGTAATTAATAAGGCAATAACGTAACCGACGGCCACAGCCTTCGGCAATAAATATTTTCAGAATAACATGAGAAAAGCTAGAGCAAAGAAACGGATTCTTCTCCCCGACCCGAAGTTCAACGATACGCTTGTAACGCGTTTCGTGAACAACATGATGTACGATGGGAAACGAGGTAAATCATTCAATTCTTTCTATGATGCGATTTCCATCGTGGAGGAGAAAACCGGGCAGCCCGGGCTCGACACCTGGAAGAAGGCACTCAACAATGTGATGCCTGCGGTGGAAGTCCGCAGCCGCCGCGTGGGTGGAGCTACGTTCCAGATCCCGCAGGAGATTCGCCCTGAGCGCCGGGTGGCACTCGGAATCAAATGGATGATTTCCTATTCCCGCCTTCGCGGTGAAAAATCAATGGCAGCAAAACTCGCCGGGGAGATCATCGCTGCTGCAAAAGAAGAAGGTGCTGCGTTTAAAAAGAAAGAAGATACCCATAAAATGGCAGAAGCCAACAAGGCTTACTCTCATTTCCGCTTATAACCGTAGACGAAAAGGCTAACAGAGATGGCAGATTTAAAATATACAAGGAACATCGGTATTGCGGCACACATCGACGCAGGTAAAACCACCTGCACCGAGCGTATCCTCTATTATACCGGGGTGAATCACAAAATCGGTGAAGTGCACGATGGAGCGGCAACGATGGACTGGATGGTGCAGGAACAGGAACGTGGTATCACCATTACTTCCGCTGCCACCACCTGCTTCTGGAATTACCGCGGAAATAAGTACAAAGTCAATATTATTGACACCCCCGGCCACGTAGATTTTACAGTGGAAGTGAACCGTTCCCTGCGTGTACTCGATGGCCTGGTGTTTCTTTTCTCCGCCGTTGATGGCGTGGAACCTCAATCAGAAACAAACTGGCGCCTGGCCAATAATTATAATGTAACGCGTATCGGCTTTGTCAATAAAATGGACCGTGCCGGTGCCGACTTTCTGAATGTCTGTAACCAGGTGAAAACCATTCTGGGATCTAACCCACTCCCGCTTCAGTTACCTCTGGGTGCTGAAGAAAATTTCAGAGGCGTGGTAGATCTAATCAACAACCGGGCGATCGAATGGAATGAAGCCGATAAGGGAATGACATATAAAGTGGTGGAGATTCCGGCCGATATGAAAGAGGAAGTGGCAGAATACCGCGCTAAACTTCTGGAGCAGATCGCTGAATTCGATGATAAATTAATGGAGAAATTCTTTGAAGACCCGAATTCAATCACTGAAGAAGAGGTTCTCAAAGCACTCCGCCAGGCGTGTATCTCCGGAAAAGTAGTTCCAATGGTTTGCGGATCTGCTTTCAAAAACAAAGGAGTACAAACCATGCTCGACCTGGTTATGGAAATCCTTCCTTCCCCGCTCGACAGAGATAATATTAAAGGTACGAATCCTGATACCGGAGAAGAAGTATCCCGCAAACCGGTAATCACCGACCCCTTCACCGCTCTCGCATTCAAGATCGCAACCGATCCGTTTGTGGGGCGTTTGTGTTTTATACGCGCCTACTCCGGCAAACTGGATTCCGGCTCCTATGTGCTGAATACCCGCTCCGGAAATAAAGAGCGTATCTCCCGTATTTTCCAGATGCACGCCAATAAGCAAAACGCCATTGACTGCCTCGAAGCTGGTGACATCGGTGCTGTGGTGGGATTTAAAGACATCCGGACCGGAGATACCCTCTGCGCTGAAAATTCTCCCATCGTACTTGAGGCCATGAACTTCCCGGAGCCTGTGATCGGTATCGCCATTGAGCCGAAAACGCAGGGCGACCTCGATAAACTGGGAACGGCCCTGAACAAACTTTCAGAAGAAGATCCTACGTTCCGCGTGAAGACGGATGAAGACAGCGGACAAACCATTATTTCCGGAATGGGTGAGCTTCACCTGGAGATCATTGTAGACCGCCTGCTCCGCGAATTCAAAGTGGAAGTGAACCAGGGTGCTCCCCAGGTTAATTATAAGGAAGCGATCACCGGAAGTGTTGAACACCGTGAAGTGTACAAGAAGCAAACCGGTGGTAAAGGAAAATTTGCCGACATCAAGTTTATTGTCAGCCCAGTTGATGCCGACTTTGAAACTACCGATAAGAATAAAGGATTGCAATTCGAGAATGAGATTACCGGTGGTAACATCCCCCGCGAATTCATCCCGGCAGTTGAAAAAGGATTCAAGGCATCCATGGAAAATGGAGTGCTGGCCGGTTACCAGGTAACCACAATGAAGATTACCCTTATTGACGGCTCCTATCACGCAGTTGACTCTGACGCACTCTCCTTCGAAATCTGCGCGAAAAATGCCTACCGTGAAGCGGTTCCGAAAGCAAAACCGGTGCTGCTGGAACCAATCATGAAAGTGGAAGTAATCACCCCGGAACAAAATATGGGTGATGTGGTGGGTGACCTGAACAAGCGCCGCGGACAGATCGAAGGTATGGACAGCAAAGCCGGAGCGCAGGTGATTAAAGCCAGGGTGCCGCTGGCCGAAATGTTCGGATACGTGACACAGCTTCGCACCATTACTTCCGGACGCGCAACATCCACAATGGAATTCTCTCATTATCAGGAAGCCCCGCGTAACATTTCGGAAGAAGTGATCGCTAAAGCCAACGGAAAAAAAGCAGAAAAAGTATAAACACTATACCAAAAAGCATGAGTCAGAAAATCAGGATCAAATTAAAATCGTACGACTACAATCTGGTAGATAAGTCGGCCGAAAAGATCGTGAAGACGGTGAAACAGACCGGCGCCGTGGTGAGCGGACCCATTCCCCTCCCTACCCACAAGCGCATCTATACCGTACTGCGTTCTCCGCACGTAAATAAAAAAGCACGCGAACAGTTCCAGCTTTGCGCCTATAAGCGACTGCTGGATATTTACGCGAACAGTAAAACAGTGGATGCCTTATCGAAACTCGAGCTTCCCAGCGGAGTGGATGTAGACATCAAAGTAGTTTAATCAGTTCTGAAGGTTCATCATTAAAGACATCAATACAATGTCAGGAATTATCGGAAAGAAGATCGGCATGACCAGCATTTTCAATGCGGCAGGAAAGTATGTTCCCTGCACCGTAATTGAAGCCGGCCCCTGTGTAGTAACTCAGGTGAAGACCGTTGAAAAAGACGGGTACAGTGCGATCCAGCTCGCCTATGGCGAGAAAAAAGAAAAACACACGACCAAAGCCCTGGCCGGTCACTTTAAAAAGGCCAACACTACTCCTAAACGCCGTGTAGCCGAATTCAAAGGCTTCAGCGTTGAGAAAAATCCCGGTGATGTGGTCACCGTTGACCTTTTCTCCGAAGGAGAATTTGTTGACGTGATCGGAACCTCCAAGGGAAAAGGATTCCAGGGAGTGGTGAAACGCCATGGCTTCTCCGGCGTTGGCGGACAAACGCATGGTCAGCATGACCGGCAGCGTGCACCCGGATCATTGGGAACGGCTTCCACCGCTGCCCGTGTTCGTAAAGGTATGCGCATGGCCGGACGTACCGGAGGCAAACGTGTGAAGAACATTAACCTGGAGGTGCTGAAAGTCTATCCCGAGAAAAATCTTCTCGTGATCAAAGGCTCCATTTCCGGAAGCAAAGGAAGTTACGTACTGATCGAAAAATAATTCACTGCTCAGAAAACAGTCATGGAAATCGCAGTATTAAAATCAGACGGCAAGAAGAGCTCCAAAAAAGTGCAGCTCAGCGAAGCGGTATTCGGAATTGAACCGAACGACCACGCTATTTATCTTGACGTAAAACAGCACCTCGCCAACCAGCGCCAGGGTACACACAAATCCAAAGAGCGGAACGAGATCTCCGGATCCACCCGCAAGCTCAAGCGCCAGAAGGGTACCGGCGGAGCCCGTGCCGGCAGCATCAAAAATCCGGAGTTCCGCGGAGGAGGACGAATCTTCGGTCCGCGCCCGCGCGACTACTCCTTCAAGCTGAATATTAAAGTGAAGCGACTGGCCCGTGCCTCTGCGCTAACCTATAAGGCCAAGGAAAACAACATCATTGTGGTGGAAGACTTCACCTTCGGTGCAGCGAAAACAAAAGATTATAACGCGTTCCTCGGAGCACTCGAACTGAAAAACAAAAAATCACTGGTGGTGGTGGGAGAAAAGGACAAAAACCTGCACCTCGCCTCGCGGAATATCCCCGGAACGAAAGTGGTGGTGGCCAAAGACCTCAACACCTACGATATCCTCAACGCTGCCAGCCTGGTTCTCACCGAGAATTCAGTAAAAGCAATTGAAAATCTTTTAAGCAAATAACCATGAGCATCATTATCAAGCCGGTTGTTACAGAAAAGATGACGAATCTTAGCGAAAAGCTGGGACGTTATGCATTCGTGGTACAGCAGGATGCCAACAAGGTCCAGATCAAACAAGCTGTGGAGAAACTTTACGGTGTTACTGTGACCGGCGTTAATACCCTTGTGAACAACGGAAAAATCAAGGCGCGCACTACCCGCAGCGGATATGTGTTCGGCCGTGTAAAACGTTACAAAAAAGCAATCGTAACGCTGAAGAAAGGCGAGACCATCGACTTCTTCAGCGGTATTTAAATAATAGAACAAAATGGGACTTAAGAAATTCAGACCCCTGACACCCGGCACACGCTTCAAGACCGTGAACTCATACGATGAGCTCACCACCGACCGTCCTGAAAAAAGCCTGCTGGTTGAACGGAAAAGATCAGGCGGCAGAAACAACACCGGAAAAATGACGATGCGCTACATCGGTGGCGGACATAAGAAAAAATACCGCCTGGTGGATTTTCGCCGTACCAAACACGACGTTCCGGCAGTGGTAAAAACCATTGAGTACGATCCGAATCGTACCGCTTTCATTGCGCTTGTGGTATATAAGGACGGAGAGAAGCGTTATATTCTGGCACCGCAGGGACTAAAAGTCGGACAAACCATACTATCCGGTACCAAGGCAAGCCCCGAAATCGGCAATGCCCTGTATCTGAAAGATATTCCTCTGGGATCCATTGTTCACAACATTGAACTTCGCCCCGGAGAAGGAGGCGGTATCGCACGTTCTGCCGGCGCTTATGCACAACTGGCTTCCCGCGAAGGAAAATTCGCCGTGCTTCGTATGCCTTCCGGTGAACTTCGCCAGGTGCTGGTCTCCTGTATGGCTACTATCGGCTCCGTTTCAAACCCCGATCATAACCTTCAGAGTCACGGAAAAGCCGGCCGCAAACGCTGGCTGGGTCGGCGCCCGCGCAACCGCGCAGTAGCCATGAACCCGGTGGATCACCCGATGGGCGGTGGAGAAGGACGTGCCTCCGGAGGTCACCCCCGTTCGCGCAAAGGACTCAAATCCAAAGGCGCTAAAACCCGTTACCCGAAAAAAGCTTCTAACCGTTATATCATCGAACGAAGAAAGAAATAATTCAACATGGCAAGATCACTTAAAAAAGGTCCGTTTGTAGACTATCATATTCAGGATAAAGTCCTGAAGATGCAGCAGTCCGGCAAAAAAAGCGTTATCAAAACCTGGTCGCGCCGGTCAATGATCACTCCCGATTTTGTGGGACTGACCATTGCGGTTCATAACGGCAACAAATTCATACCCGTGTATATAACGGAGAATATGGTAGGACACAAACTCGGTGAGTTCTCCCCTACCCGCATTTTCCGCGGTCATTCCGGAAACAAGGACAAAGCAGCAGGTGCAATTCCTGCTTCCAAATAATGCAAACCTGAATAATTATGGCAGGAAGAAAAAAAATAATGGCCGACAGATTGAAAGAAGAGCGCAAAACACAGTATTACGCTTTCCTGAGAAACTGTCCTACCTCCCCGGTTAAAATGCGACTGGTAGCAGATCTGATCCGCGGAAAAGAAGTTTCAAAAGCACTGAGCATCCTTCGCTATACCAAGAAGGACGCCGCAGGTAAGCTGGAGAAATTGTTAAGCTCCGCTATCGCGAATTACGAAGCGAAGTCCGGAAAAAGAGCCGACGAAGGAAACCTGGTGGTTACACGCATCCAGGTTGACGGAGCATTTCAGCTCAAGAGGATCCGTCCTGCTCCGCAAGGACGTGCACACCGGATTCGTAAACGTTCGAATCACGTGATGCTCTATGTGGACACAGTAGTAACAAAAACAGAAAATCAAGAATAATCTGAATGGGACAAAAAGCAAATCCGATCGGGAACAGACTGGGTATCATCAAGGGATGGGACTCGAACTGGTATGGTGGAAGAACCTACTCCGAGAAACTCGTGGAAGATGAGAAGATCCGCAATTATATCCGCGCCCGTTTGGCAAAAGGCGGAATCTCCCGCGTTGTTATTGAGCGTACCGGAACCAATAAGCCACTGACCACCGTTACCGTTCATACCGCCCGTCCGGGTATTATCATCGGAAAAGGCGGCAAGGAAGTGGACAAACTGAAAGAAGAGTTGAAAAAAGTAACCAGGAAGGACGTTCAGATCAACATCTTTGAAATTAAGCGCCCGGAGTTGGATGCCCGGTTGGTTGCAGACAGCATTGCCCGTCAGATCGAGGGACGCATTTCCTTCAAGCGCGCCATGAAAATGTCCGTTGCCTCCACAATGCGCATGGGAGCAGAAGGAATCAAAGTAAAGGTCGGCGGACGATTGGCCGGAGCTGAGATCGCGCGGGTGGAAGAATACCGCGAAGGGCGTGTACCCCTGCACACGTTCCGTGCCGACATTGATTATGCCACCGCAGAAGCACATACAACCTACGGACGCATCGGGGTTAAAGTATGGATCTGTAAAGGAGAAGTTTTTGGAAAACGAGATTTATCTCCCAATATCGGAAATGCGAAAGAAAAGAAATCACCCGGCGGATCAGATCGTCCGATGCCCAAAGGAGGCCACGGCGGTCATGGTGGTCACAAAGGAAAACGAGAAGCAAAAGCTGAATAAACTGAACACAATCTAATAAACAATGTTACAGCCTAAGAGAACCAAATTCCGGAAAATGCACAAGATGGTGCCCCGCGGAAACGCAAAACGCGGCAGCACACTGGCATTCGGATCTTTCGGGATCAAAGCCCTGAAAACCTCCTGGGTCACTGCCCGTCAGATCGAAGCGGCCCGTATTGCAATCACCCGTTTCATGAAGCGTGAAGGCCAGGTGTGGATTCGGGTTTTCCCGGATAAACCTATCACTCGTAAGCCCGCCGAAGTAAGGATGGGAAAAGGAAAAGGAAATCCCGAATTCTGGGTAGCAGTGGTGAAACCCGGATGCATTATGATTGAAGCCGAAGGTGTTCCCATGGCTACGGCCAAGGAAGCCCTCAGGCTCGCTGCTCAAAAACTTCCCATCCCGGTTAAATTCGTGGTGAGAAGAGACTACGCTGAAGAAAAAACCGCCTAAAAGTAAAATACCATGAAGGCAAAAGAAATAAAACAAATGTCTACCGGTGACCTGCGCGAAAAGATCACGCAAGAGAAGGAATCCTACGTAAAAATGGCATTCAATCACTCTGTGTCTCCGCTCGACAGCCCCATCCGCCTCCGCATCACGCGCCGTACCATCGCACGGCTGGCAACGGAACTGCGCCTGAGGGAACTCACAGAAAAGGCAAACAAGAAATAATCCTTCCACATGGAAAGAGCACTCAGAAAAGAAAAAGTAGGTCTCGTAACGAGCAACAAGATGAACAAATCCATCGTTGTGGCCGTAGAGCGTAAGGTAAAACATCCCAAATACGGGAAATTCATTAAACGCACGTCTACCTTCATGGCTCACGACGAGAAGAATGAATCTGGAATCGGCGATACCGTCAGAATCCAGGAAACCCGGCCCATCAGCAAATCAAAACGCTGGAGACTGGTGGAAGTCATCGAAAAGGCGAAGTAATTGTTAACGATACAATAACAGAACAATGATACAGTCAGAGTCAAGAGTGGTAGTGGCCGACAACAGCGGAGCAAAGGAAGCCCTTTGCATTCGAGTACTCGGAGGAACCAAGAGACGGTATGCCAGCATCGGCGACAAAATTGTGGTAACGGTGAAACATGCCCTGCCTTCCGGCGGTATTAAAAAGGGAGCTGTCTCAAAAGCCGTGATCGTACGCACGAAAAAAGAAATTCGCCGCCCGGACGGCTCTTACATCCGTTTCGACGATAACGCCGTGGTGCTGCTCAATGCCCAGGATGAACTGCGCGGCACGCGTATCTTCGGACCCGTGGCACGCGAACTTCGCGAAAAACAATACATGAAAATCGTTTCACTGGCACCCGAAGTGCTTTAATTCAAAAAAAAACGGATCATGGCAAAAAAATTCAGGATCAGAAAAGGTGACCAGGTAGAAGTAATCACCGGAGTTTCCAGAGGAAAAAAAGGGAAAGTGATCAGCGTGAACCGCGAAAAGGTGACCGCGTTGGTGGAAGGCATCAATATGGTATCACGGCATACCAAGCCCACCTCCAAAAACCCGCAGGGTGGTATCATTAAAAAAGAAGCCCCGATTCATCTTTCCAACCTCATGCTCATAGACGGAGCAGGCAACGCTACACGCGTGGGAAAAAGAAGGGATGAAAAAACCAACAAACTGGTTCGCTTCTCCAAAAAGACCAACGAAGTAATTGCATAATACAATGGCAGAAAAGAAAACATATACCCCGAGAATGAAATCGGTCTATCGCGACCGGATCGTTTCAGCGCTGAAAAATGAGTTTAAATACTCCTCAGTTATGCAGGTGCCGAAGCTGGAAAAGATCTGTATTAACCAGGGAGTGGGAGATGCGGTTTCTGATAAAAAACTGATCGAAGGCGCCATCAATGAACTAACCGCCATTACAGGTCAGAAAGCGGTTGCTACTTATTCCCGGAAAGATATTTCCAATTTCAAACTGCGCAAAGGGGCCGCTATCGGCGTGCGCGTAACACTGCGCGGAAATCAGATGTATGAATTCCTCGACCGCCTCATTGCTGCTGCCCTTCCCCGTATCCGCGATTTTCGCGGTGTGAATGAAAAAGGATTTGACGGCCGCGGAAATTATACCCTCGGAGTAACCGAACAAATTATTTTTCCGGAAATTAATATTGACAAAGTGAACAAGATTCTGGGAATGGATATCACCTTCGTTACTTCCGCCGGTTCGGATCGCGAAGCGTATGCCCTGCTTCGTGAATTCGGGATCCCGTTCAAAAACGCTAAAAAAGAAAACTAAGAGATGGCAAAAGAATCCATGAAGGCAAGAGAGGTGAAAAGAGCCAAGCTTGTCGCAAAGTATGCCAAAAAAAGAGAAGAACTGAAAGCAGCCGGTGATTTCCTGGCACTCAGCAAACTTCCCAGGAACTCTTCCAAAGTGCGCATGCGCAACCGCTGTAAACTCAGCGGAAGACCCCGCGGGTATATCCGCCAGTTTGGGCTGTGCAGGAATATGTTCCGTGAAATGGCACTCAACGGAAAAATCCCCGGAGTAACGAAGGGAAGCTGGTAATAAAAACAATATATAATTATCCCTTGCGGGGGGTAACATATAAACAAGAAAAAAAATGACAGATCCAATTGCAGACTACCTGACTCATCTCAGGAACGCCATCAAAGCAAAACACCGTGTGGTGGAACTCCCTGCTTCCAATATCCGGAAGTCGATGACCAAAATCCTTCACGAAAACGGATACATCCTGAACTATAAGTTCGAAGAGGATAAAGTTCAGGGCAAAATCAAAATTGCCCTGAAATATCATCCCACTACCCGTGAAAGCGCCATCCGCTCGCTGCGTCGGGCTTCACGCCCCGGACTCCGTAAGTACTCCGGCGCAGATTCGTTGCCCCGCGTACTGAATGGACTTGGTATCGCTATCATCTCCACTTCAAAAGGACTGATGACGAATAAGCAGGCAAAAAAAGATAATGTCGGAGGCGAAGTACTCTGCTATATAAGCTGATCATTGAATAACGATTAAAGACAAACAGTTATGTCACGTATAGGAAATTTACCGGTAAGTATACCCCAGGGCGTTGAGGTTTCGGTGGCTAACAACCTGGTAACCGTAAAAGGAAAAATGGGAACCCTTACCCGCAAGATCGACGGCGCAATTAAAGTGGCCGTTGCAGACGGGAAGGTAACACTGAGCCGCGCAACGGAACAAAAACGCCATAAATCAATGCATGGTCTTTACCGCGCACTCATTGCAGGAATGGTTGAAGGCGTGTCCAAAGGTTTTAAGACAGAACAGGAACTCGTAGGGGTAGGTTACCGTGCCGCAGTGAAGGGGCAGCTTTTGGAACTTACGCTTGGATATTCCCATAACGTGTCCTTCGAACTTCCCAAAGAAATTAAAGTGGCAACAGCACAGGAAAAAGGAAAGAATCCTACCATCACGATGGAGTGTGCGGATAAACAGCTGCTCGGAATGGTGGCTGCCAAAATCCGCTCCCTGCGTAAGCCGGAGCCATACAAAGGAAAGGGTATCAAGTTCGCCAATGAACAGCTTCGCAGAAAAGCCGGAAAAGCGGCAGGTAAATAACAGAACGAATTATAAAGTCATACTACAATGGGTATCACAAGAGAATTCAGAAGAGAACGGATCAAAAAGCGTATCCGTAAAGTGGTCAGCGGCGATTCAGCTACTCCCCGCCTTACCGTATTCCGCAGTAACAAGCAGATCTACGCTCAGCTGGTGGACGACCTCAGCGGAAAAACCCTGGTGGCTGCCGGTTCCGTATCCAAGGAGAATAAAAACTTCAAGGGCAATAAAACTGACCAGGCTAAATCCATCGGGAAAGCCATTGCTGAAAAAGCGATCGCGAAGGGAATCACCAGTGTTCGCTTCGACCGGAACGGATACCTCTATCACGGCCGGGTGAAGGCACTTGCAGATGCTGCCCGCGAAGCCGGCCTTAAATTCTAACTCAACGAACTGAAAGCAAACATATGTCAACAGCAAACATCAAACGTGTAAAATCCTCGGAGATCGAACTAAAGGATCGCCTTGTGGCCGTTCAAAGAGTAACCAAAGTAACCAAGGGAGGAAGAACCTTCAGCTTCTCGGCTATTGTAGTGGTGGGAAATGAAAAAGGAGTAGTAGGATACGGCTTGGGAAAAGCAAAAGAAGTAACCGACGCAATCACCAAAGGCATTGATGATGCCAAGAAAAACCTGATTAAGGTTCCGGTGCTGAAAGGAACTATTCCGCACGATCAATACGGAAAATTCGGCGGGTCACGCGTTCTGCTCAAACCGGCCTCACACGGAACCGGAGTGATTGCAGGCGGTGCCATGCGCGCTGTGCTGGAGAGCGTTGGTATTACCGATGTGCTTGCAAAATCACAGGGATCATCTAACCCCCACAACGTGGTAAAGGCAACAATTGATGCGCTGACTTCGCTGCGGGATGCTTACACCGTTGCTCAGCACCGCGGTGTTTCGATGGGAAAAGTGTTTAACGGATAATACGGATGCACATGGCCAAGATCAAAGTAAAACAAGTGAAAAGCGGTATTGACCGCCCGGAACGTCAGAAAAGGACGCTGCGCGCCCTTGGATTCCGCAAGATGAACCAGGTAGTGGAACTTGAAGCTACTCCACAGGTGCTTGGTATGGTAAACGCAGTGAAACATCTCCTGGAGATACAGAAATGATTAATCATCTTTCAAAAAGATACCAATGAAACTGAATTCTCTTAAGCCGGCAAATGGTTCTACCAAGAACGAGAAGAAACGTCTCGGACGCGGACAGGGTTCCGGGAAAGGCGGAACTTCGGCGCGCGGACACAAAGGTGCCCAGTCACGTTCCGGATTTACCTATAAGTACGGTCAGGAAGGTGGACAGATGCCCCTCCAGCGCCGTGTTCCCAAGTTCGGATTCAAGAATCCGTTCCGTATCGCTTACACCGGTATCAATCTGGATGTGCTCCAGAAACTTGCCGATGCCAAAAAAATCGATGCGATTGATCACGCCGTGCTCGTATCCGCAGGACTCGCGCACAAAAACGATCGCGTGAAGATCCTCGGTCGCGGAGAACTCAAATCGAAACTCGCGGTAAAGGCACATGCCTTCTCTGCTACGGCAAAAGCTGCTATCGAAGCGAAAAACGGAACCGCAACTACTATCTAATCTCTGCTTCAGCAGAACAGTATGAAGACACTGATCAATAAATTACGTGATATCTGGTCCATCGAGGATCTGCGGGTGAGGATAACCAATACCCTCCTCTTCCTGCTGATTTACCGCCTGGGTACCTTTATCATTCTTCCCGGCGTTGACTCCGAAGCTCTTTCCAGGGTTCGGGAGAATGCGGAAGGACTGGTGAATGTGATCAATATGTTTACAGGTGGCGCCTTCGAAAAGGCATCCATCTTCGCACTCGGTATCATGCCCTACATTTCGGCAAGCATCGTTATCCAGCTTCTGTCCATGGCCATACCTTATTTCCAGCGCATGCAGAAAGAAGGAGAAAGCGGAAGAAAGAAAATCAACCAGTATACCCGTTACCTGACCGTTATTATTACACTTTTCCAGGCTCCCAGCTATATTGCTTCCCAGGTGCCGCTGGAAGCAAGATTGAATAACGGCGTGTTATGGCTGAGTACCGCTACGCTGATTCTTTGTGCCGGAACCATGTTCATCATGTGGCTGGGTGAAAAAATCACGGACAAAGGCCTTGGCAACGGTATCTCTCTTATTATCATGATTGGAATTATTGCCGATCTGCCCTTTGCCGGTATCACGGAATTCGCAGACCGATGGGGTAAGAGCGGAGGCCTGGTAATGCTCCTGCTTGAACTGGTAGCCTTACTCCTGGTGGTAATTGTGAGTATTCTCCTGGTACAAGGTACACGTAAGATACCGGTGCAATTTGCCAAAAAAATTGTCGGAAACAAGCAGATCGGAGGGGTACGGAACTATATACCGCTGAAAGTGAACCAGGCCGGTGTAATGCCGATCATTTTTGCGCAGGCAATCATGTTCATTCCCATCACACTTGCCGGATTCTCACAAGACGGGGCCAACTGGTTTACCATCACCTTCTCCACTCATACCGGATTCCTCTATAATTTAACCTTTGCGCTGCTCATCATTGTATTTACGTATTTCTACACCGCCATCATGATTAATCCTAACCAGATGGCCGATGAGATGAAACGTAACGGTGGTTTCATACCGGGAGTTAAACCGGGCAAGAAAACTGCAGAATATATTGATGAGGTGATGTCAAGAATTACACTTCCGGGATCCATTTTCCTCGCCTTTGTGGCAATTCTACCTGCACTGGCCGAGGTATTTATGGGCGTAAGCACCGGGTTCTCCCAGTTCTACGGAGGAACGTCGCTGCTGATTCTTGTGGGAGTGGTACTGGACACTTTACAGCAGATTGAAAGTCATCTGCTGATGAGACATTATGACGGACTGATGAAGTCCGGAAGAATAAAAGGCCGCTCGTCTGTCGGAATGACGAGTTCCGCCTCATTTTAAGTAACGATGGGAAAGGCTCTGTACCTGAAATCCGATGAGGAGATAGAGCAAATAAGAAAGAGTTCTTTGCTTGTTGGCAATACACTGGCTGAGGTGGCGAAAGCCGTTGGGCCGGGAGTGACTACCGGATCGCTCGATAAGCTGGCTGAGGAATATATCCTCCGCCAGGGAGCAAAACCGGCGTTCAAAGGGTATCACGGGTTTCCGTTTACTCTTTGCATATCGCCGAATGATCAGGTTGTTCATGGATTCCCCGGCGACTATACCCTCAAGGAAGGAGATATTCTTTCCGTGGATTGCGGTGTGAACCTGAACGGTTTCTTCGGAGATTCCGCCTACACGTTTATGATCGGTGAGGTGGATCCCGCAGTAAGAGACCTGCTTCGCCGGACAAAAGAAGCCCTGTACAAGGGCATCGATAACGCGGTGGAGGGAAAAAGAATCGGTGATATCAGCGCCGCCATTCAGGATCATGTCGAACAATTCGGATACGGAGTGGTTCGTGAACTGGTAGGGCACGGAGTGGGAAAAGCACTTCATGAAGCTCCCGAAGTTCCCAATTATGGTAAACGGGGAAGCGGACCGAAGCTTACGAAGGGAATGGTGATCGCAATCGAGCCCATGATCAATCTGGGAACCAGAAATGTGAAAACCTGGAAAGATGGGTGGACGATCTCAACGGCAGACAAAAAACCTTCCGCTCATTACGAGCATACCGTAGCGGTAGGAAAACAAAAAGCCGATATCCTCTCCTCATTCCAAGAGATTGAGGCCGTGTTAAATGCCAGAAGTATGGAAACAGTGTAAGATTAAAGAATAAAAAGAACAGGAATACAGAGAATGCAAGTATGGCCAAGCAGCCAAATATAGAACAGGACGGAACCATTCTTGAGGCACTTTCGAACGCAATGTTCAGAGTGGAGCTTGAGAACGGACATATCATCACCGCACACATCAGCGGGAAGATGCGTATGCATTATATCCGCATACTGCCCGGCGATAAGGTGCGGCTGGAAATGAGTCCGTACGACCTCACCAAAGGAAGGATCATATTCAGATATAAATAATAACAGGAGTCATGAAAGTCAGAAGTTCCATCAAAAAAAGAAGTGCCGACTGCAAAATTGTACGCAGGAAGGGGCGCCTTTATGTGATCAACAAAAAGAATCCGAAATTCAAACAAAGACAGAAATAATTCAACATGGCACGTATAGCAGGTATTGATTTACCAAAGAACAAACAAGGGCACATCGGTCTGACGTATGTATTCGGCATCGGACGCAGTTCCGCGCGTAAAATTCTCGCACAAGCCGGGGTAAAACCGGAAAAAAAGGTGGGAGAATGGACCGATGACGAAGCGTCAAAGATCCGCTCCATTATCAACGATGCCTTCAAAGTAGAGGGTGCGCTCCGTTCAGAAACACAGCTGAATATCAAACGACTCACCGACATCGGTACCTACCGTGGCGGGCGTCATCGTCTCGGACTTCCCGTTCGCGGTCAACGTACACGAACCAATGCCCGCACCCGGAAAGGAAGAAAGAAAACAGTGGCCAACAAGAAAAAGGTGACCAAGTAAATTCACATATAACCATTATAATCTGATGGCAAAACAGGAAACAACACAAGGAGCTGCTGCCGGTAAAACCGTTAAAGCAAAAAAGAAAACCGTTAAAGTGGATGCGGTAGGTGAAGCGCATATTAATGCGAACTTCAACAACATTATCATCTCACTTACCAATCTCCAGGGACAGGTAATTTCCTGGGCCAGTGCCGGTAAAATGGGATTCCGCGGGTCCAAGAAAAACACACCTTATGCTGCGCAGATGGCTGCAGCTGACTGCGGAAAGGTGGCATATGATGCCGGCCTCCGGAAGGTCAAAGTGTATATCAAAGGACCGGGAGCCGGGCGCGAGAGCGCCATCCGTTCCCTGGCCGCAACCGGCATTGAAGTAATGGAGATCATGGACATCACTCCGATTCCGCACAACGGATGCCGTCCTCCCAAAAAACGCCGCGTTTAATCCACCATTTTAAAAACAACAACCATTACACATGGCACGTTACACAGGTCCAAAATCAAGAATCGCCAGAAAATTCAAAGAGCCCATCTTCGGGCCCGATAAAGCGCTGGAGAAAAAGAATTATCCTCCCGGAATGCACGGGCTGGCTAAGAAAAGAGCCAAGCAGAGCGAATATGCCGTGCAGCTTCAGGAAAAACAGAAAGCTAAATACACTTACGGTGTGCTCGAAAAACAATTCGCGGTTATTTTCGACCGCGCTGCACGAAAAAAGGGAATTACGGGTGAAGTGCTGCTTCAGCTTCTCGAATCACGCCTTGACAATGTGGTGTACCGCATGGGGCTTGCCGGCTCCCGAACTGCTGCACGACAGCTCGTTGGTCATCGCCACATTACGGTGAACGGACAGGTAATCAATATTCCGTCCTTTACGCTCAAACCCGGCGACGAAGTAGCCGTGCGCGAACGCAGCCGCTCCCATGATGCCATCGTAAACGCTCTTGCTGCCAGTGCCAATTCATATTCCTGGATTGAATTTGACAAAACCAGCATGAAAGGCCGCTACATCAACCTTCCTGAACGGGCGCAGATTCCTGAGAATATCAAGGAGCAACTGATCGTCGAATTGTACTCTAAATAGACGTTACCCTTAGCAAATATCCTTATCAATATCTAACCAACATATAACCAAAACATGGCAATACTCGACTTCATCAAACCCGACAAAGTGATCATGGTTAATTCTACTGACATCGAAGGTCAGTTCGAATTCCGTCCGCTCGAACCGGGTTATGGAATAACCGTAGGAAACGCGATCCGTCGTGTGCTCCTCTCTTCACTGGAAGGATATGCGATCACTGCCGTGAAGATCGAAGGGGTAGAACACGAGTTCTCCACCATTAAAGGAGTAACGGAAGACATGACCGAAGTGGTTCTGAATCTTAAACAGGTACGCTTTAAGCGTCAGATCACTACCACCGAAAACGAGCGCGTAGTGGTAACCGTTACCGGAAAGAGCCAGTTCACCGCCGGCGATATCGGAAAATTCACCTCCTCCTTCCAGGTACTTAACCCGGATCATGTGATCCTGAACATGGAGCCGAATGTGAAACTGAAGATCGAACTCATCGTTAGCAAAGGACGCGGATATGTTCCTGCGGATGAAAACAAACCCGGCAATTCAGCTCTGGGCTTTGTAGCCATCGACGCCATCTACACTCCCATCAAGAATGTTAAATATGCAGTGGAGAACTATCGCGTAGAACAGAAAACCGACTATGAAAAACTGATCATGGACATCACCTCCGATGGTTCCGTGCATCCCAAAGACGCCCTGAAGGAAGCGGCTAAGATTCTTATCCACCACTTCATGTTGTTCTCTGATGAACGCATTACACTGGATTCCGAAGAGAAAAGCGCTACCGAAGAGTTTGATGAAACTTCCCTGCACATGCGTCAGCTCCTGAAAACCAAACTGGTTGATCTGGACCTGAGTGTTCGCGCACTGAATTGCCTCAAAGCCGCCGACGTAGAAACACTCGCCGACCTGGTTTCGTACAACAAGAATGACCTTCTCAAATTCCGCAACTTCGGTAAGAAATCACTGACCGAACTGGAGGATCTTGTACATGCAAAGGGTCTGCATTTCGGAATGAATCTGGCGAAATACAAACTGGATAAAGACTAATGAACGATCCGCAGTGATCTGTAATATGTAACACATGAGACACCGTTTAAAAGACAATCATTTAGGCAGAACCAAAAGCCACCGCGATGCGTTGATGTCGAGCCTGGCCAGTTCACTGATTCTGCATAAGCGTATCAATACCACGCTGGCAAAAGCGAAGGCCCTGCGCCGATACGTTGAACCCCTGCTCACCAAGAGCAAAACAGACACCATGCATTCGCGTCGGGTGGTATTCAGTCATCTCCAGGATAAAACCGCTGTGAGCGCATTGTTCCGCGATATCGCAGAAAAGATCTCTGAACGCAACGGAGGCTACACACGCATTATTAAGCTGGGTAGTCGCCCGGGCGACCGTGCCGAAATGGCGATGATTGAACTGGTAGACTTTAACGTTCTGCTGGGAGGAAAGGGCGCATCGGCTGCCGCCGGAGAAACCAAAAAGAAAGGTACCCGCCGTGGAAAGAAGAAAACCGAAGGCGGATCTGCGAAAGCCGAAGAGGGGAAGTAGCAGTCAGAAGGCAGTGTAGAATTAAGGATGGAGGAAACTTCATCCTTTTTTTATTACACTGATTTTCAACAATTTACGACTCCACGTTCTCAACTAATTCCTCACCTCTCACTCCGAACTTCGCACTGGTTAGAAACTTGTTAATCCAAAAAAATCAGAATTCCGTGTGAAGGCGTAATTTTGCAAAACTCTTCCCAGATGAAGTATCAAAAACCCTCACCCGCTGTTCTGTTATTGGCAGATGGCACTGTTTTTTACGGCCAGGCTGCAGGGAAATTGAAGGGAACTGCCACAGGAGAAATCTGTTTCAATACCGGAATGACGGGTTATCAGGAGATCTTTACCGATCCCTCCTACACGGGACAGTTGATGCTGAACACACATGTTCACATTGGCAATTACGGAATTCATAAAGATGAAGTAGAGTCCGATTCCATCAAGATTGCAGGACTCATCTGCCGGTCGTTCAATGTGGAGTTTTCACGTTCAGAAGCAGAGATAGACATTGCCGAATACTTTGAAAAAAATAAAATCATTGCCATTGAAGGCATTGACACGCGTGCAGTAGTGCGTCATATCCGGAGTAAAGGAGCCATGAACGGAGTGATCAGTTCAGAGATCACGGACATCAAAGAATTGAAACAGATTTTAGATAAAGTTCCTTCCATGCAGGGCCTTGAACTTTCTTCACGCGTGAGTTGTAAGAAACCCTGGTTCCTTGGTCATCCGGAATCTCCGTTGAAAGTTGCGGTGCTTGACCTTGGTGTTAAGAAAAATATTGTACGTTGTTTAGCGGAACGGGCCTGTTATGCCCAGGTATTTCCAATGAACACTTCATTTGAAGAAATGATGAAATGGAATCCGGACGGGTTCATGATTTCGAATGGTCCCGGAGATCCTTCGGTGATGAAAAATGTGATTGCCGAATTAAAAAAGATCATTCATTCCGGCAAGCCGGTTTTTGGGATATGTCTGGGGCATCAGTTGATTGCCGAAGCAAACGGGATCCGTACGTATAAAATGCACAACGGACATCGGGGAATCAATCACCCGGTAAAGAACCTGATCACCGGAAGGTCGGAGATCACTTCTCAGAATCACGGATTTTCTGTGACGGCAGAGGATGTGAGTAAAATAAAGAACGTTGAGATCACTCATATCAATCTGAACGACGGTACCATTGAAGGTTTACGCATGACGGACAGGAATGTTTTCACTGTTCAGCATCATCCGGAAGCGGCTCCCGGCCCGCACGACAGCCGATATCTCTTTGATCAGTTTGTAGAGATGATGAATAAGGTGAAGGAGAAGAAGGAACTGGTAGGCAGTGGGCAATAGGCAGGTGCAATAAGCATGATTGTAGCATTTCAAATGTTATTCTGTGCCATCGCAGCGCCACCTTCATTCTACCGAAGGTTCTGTTTCAGAAAAACCGGAAAAAGCACGAAATTGGCTCAAATAGAATAGCTTGTGAAAGCTGCTCCTGGGCTCGAGTCCCGCTGCGCCCAACGTCCGGCGGGTCCGGTCCGCTCCTTTCCCCTTCACTTGCTTACCTGCCCACTTACCTACCCCTTCAAAATCTTCTTAATCTCATTCAGCTTATTCAGCGCCTCCACGGGAGTGAGATTATTCACATCAATATCTAAAATCTCCTTACGTACATTTTCCAATACCGGATCGTCGAGCTTAAAAAAACTCAATTGCATCTCGTTGTCCCGGAGAGAAACAGCGCCCTTCCCTCCCCCGCTTCCGGCATGTGTGCTTTCCAATTGTTTCAGTATCTGTTCTGCACGATCCAGAAGAAGCTTTGGCATCCCTGCCATGCGGGCTACATGAATTCCAAAACTGTGCTCCGTTCCTCCCGGCACCAGTTTACGCAGGAAAATGATCTTCTTTCCTGCCTCCTTTACGCTCACATTATAATTCCTGATGCGGGGAAACTGCTCTGCCATGTCATTCAACTCGTGATAATGGGTCGCAAACAATGTTTTTGCTTTATGCTGGGGATGTTCGTGAATGAACTCCGCAATGGCCCAGGCTATGCTGATCCCGTCATAGGTACTGGTTCCCCTGCCAATCTCATCCAGTAATATCAAACTTCGGGAAGAGAGATTGTTGAGGATACTCGCCGTCTCATTCATCTCTACCATGAACGTGCTCTCTCCGCTGGAAATATTATCGCTGGCTCCTACCCGAGTAAAAATCTTATCCACCAACCCTATCCTTGCCGCGCGTGCAGGCACAAAACATCCCACCTGTGCCATCAACACAATCAGCGCGGTTTGCCGTAACAAGGCACTCTTACCACTCATATTCGGACCGGTAATCATGATGATCTGCTGAACACTATCGTCGAGGTAAATATCATTGGCTACATATTCTTCTCCCGGCACCATAAGCTGCTCAATCACCGGATGACGGCCGTCCTTTATCTCCAGGGCTTTTGATTCATCCAGTTGTGGACGTACATAATTATTCCGGTGTGCCACCAGGGCAAAAGAAAGCAAACAATCTGCTTTGGCGATCAGCTGTGCATTCAGCTGAACCGGCTGGATGTAATCGGTGATCCAAAGCACCAGCTCGGTAAATAATTTAGCTTCCAGCGCCAGGATTTTTTCTTCCGCACCCAGGATCTTTTCTTCGTATTCCTTCAACTCCGGGGTGATATATCGCTCTGCATTGGTAAGTGTTTGCTTCCGGTGCCAGTCGGCCGGAACCTTCTCCTTATGCGCGTTGGTGACTTCCAGGTAATATCCGAACACAGAGTTATACGCTATCTTCAATGAGGGAATCCCCGTTCGTTCACTCTCGCGCTGCTGGATCTTCAGCAAATGATCTTTCCCCGAATAGGCGATACTTCTCAATTCATCCAGCTCCGAATTAACCCCTTTGTTAATCACATTTCCTTTGTTCACCAGGAAAGGGGGATCAGGATTTAATTCTATCTCCAGTTTATCGGTGACAGATTTGCAGGGATTCAGCTGCTCGCCCAATTTTTGCAGAGCTACATTACCGGAAGCAAGGAAACTTTCTTTCAGGGGGGCGATGCTCAGTAAGGAACGTTTAAGCGTCATTAGCTCTTTCGGGGAAATGCGGCCGGTAGACACCTTGGATATCATACGCTCAAGGTCGCCCATTCCGCCGATCAGTGTAGTAAGTGAAGAAATCAATTCAGGGCGTTCCAGAAAATGATCCACCACATCCAGGCGTTCTTGTATGGGTGCCAGATCTTTTAAAGGCAGGGCCACCCAGCGGCGGAGCATACGTGAACCCATGGGCGAGGAAGTAAGGTCCAGTACTTCCAGCAATGTTTTCGCCTTTTCATTTACCGGATTAAAAAGTTCCAGGTTGCGGATGGTGAAGCGGTCCAGCCAAACATATTTCTCCTCCTCTATCCGGCTGATGGAAGATATATGCTGCACCCGGTCGTGTGCGGTATCTGCCAGGTAATGCAGGGCAGCTCCGGCCGCAATGATGCCCGCGCCCAGTTCATCTATGCCGAATCCTTTGAGCGTTGGAGTGTTAAAATGGCGGGTTAATTTCTCATATCCGAATTCGTAGGTGAAGGTCCAGTCCTCCATACCAAAGGTGTAGAAGCGGTCGCCGAAATGCTCTGTAAATTCCTTTTTACGCTGCTTATGAAAAAGAATTTCGCTGGGACGGAATCCCTGCAACAGTTTATCCACATATTCAGCATTACCCTGGGCACAAAGAAATTCCCCGGTTGACACGTCCAGAAAGGCCACTCCGCAAAGTTCATCCCCCAGATGTACGGCGGCGAGAAAGTTATTCGCCCGGTGGTCAAGTGTTTTGTCGTTATAGGAAACCCCGGGGGTCACCAGTTCTGTTACGCCCCGTTTAACGATCGTTTTTGTCATCTTCGGATCCTCCAGCTGATCGCAGATGGCTACTCTCTGTCCGGCCCGTACCAATTTGGGCAGGTAGGTATCGAGGGAATGGTGAGGAAATCCGGCAAGCTCTACAAACTGAGCTGCCCCGTTGGCACGCCGGGTGAGAACAATTCCCAGAATTCCGGCAGCCCTCACTGCATCCTCGCCAAAGGTTTCGTAAAAATCACCTACACGAAAGAGCAGCAATGCGTCAGGGTATTTCGCCTTGATGCTGTAATACTGCTTCATCAGCGGGGTTTCCACCTCGCTTTTGGTGCTTGCTTTTGCAGGCCGGTTCTTCATTCTACTCCTTAAAAATACGAATCCGCCGGGGGATCTAAGATGCTAGTTTTAAACACGTTGTTAACGAAAATCATACCTTTGAGTATGCAGAAGAAGACCATGAAGGAATTGGGAAGAATTTCCGCTTCCGGAGCCCTGAAAGCGGGCCGGCTGCGATTGGTTATTGTTCTGGATCAGGTTCGAAGCGCCATGAATGTAGGTTCTGTATTTCGCACGGCCGATGCCTTTTCTGTTCAGGCAGTATTTCTCTGCGGCATCACCTCGGTTCCACCTGATCCGGAGATCCATAAGACCGCGCTGGGTGCAACGGAGAGCGTATACTGGGAACATTTTAGTTCAGGCTCAGAGGCGGTGATCCGGTTAAAAAAGCTGGGGTATCGTGTTTTCGCTTTGGAGCAGGTGCACGGCGCCACGGATCTGTGTGCCTTCCTCCCTGCATCCGATGAAAAAATTGCCATTGTACTCGGTCACGAGGTGAATGGTGTTTCCGGCGAAGTAATCCGCTTATGCGACGGGGCCATCGAGATTCCGCAATTCGGAATGAAGCATTCCCTGAATGTAGCAGTAAGTGCCGGTATTGTGATCTGGGACCTGTTCGTGAAAATGAAGAAGTAACCTATTTCTTTTTCTTCTTCGAATCCGTTTTTTTCTTGCTATCCTGAGGCACAATCACCTCCGTTTTTGTGGTATCCAGGGCATCTTCCAGCAGAAAATAATCGCTGTACACTCCTTTGAGCTGGGCATTCACCCTGTCGGTATACACGTAATCATAATCAAACTGTGAATTATTGATGGAGAAGGCCACTTTGGCGATGGGCCTTTTCAGAATGGAAAAATCCACTTCGTATACCTCTTTGAAAAGATCCACAGAGAAAGGAAATATGTAAATGCCTTTTTTGGCGGGCGGGATCTTTGTATTCACCTCTACTATTTTCGTCACAAACCCCTTTTTAGATATTTTGATAAAAAAGCGTTTGTTGAATGGCAGGCGGAACTCGCACTTGCCCTTTTTTTCGGTAAAAACGGTGAGCAGTGCCGGCTTCGTTGTGTCGGAATAGATGCGTATGATCGCACTGTCTAAAGGATACTCACTGCCCTTGGCGGTAGTGCGGGCACTTTTTACCACTCCCCGCATCTCGAGGTACTCTTTCTTTCCCTTCTCTCCGGGCAGAGAGTCGGGTTCTGCAATTTTCTGCGCACTGAGCCTTCCCCCGCAGCACAAGATAAACAGGATGAGAAAAAAGCCTCTTCGTTTATACAGAAAGATCATGAGATGCAAAAAGCCAACCGGTCACTCTTAACAAAGATAATGCAAAGAAATTTGATTAAAAACCAAATATATCATTCGGAGAATCAACGCATTACATGCCTTTATACACAAATTCCCCTTTGTCGTTCCCGATAGTAACACTGCTCCGGCTCTCCCCTGTACTTCCTCCCGGCTGAGCCTCTACTCTTCCGATAATTTTAGCCTCCATTCTGAACTGCTCAGCCACTGCAATGATCTGGTCTGCCGTACGCTCATCGGTATATATTTCCATGCGGTGTCCCATATTGAACACTTTATACATTTCTTCCCATCCGGTATTGCTTTCATTCCGGATCATCTGAAAGAGCGGGGGCACTTCGAACAAATTATCTTTAATAATGCGAACATTCTCAGCAAAGTGCAGCACTTTGGTTTGTGCGCCGCCGCTGCAATGCACAAGGCCCTTAATGGCAGGACCGAATTCCTGCAGCACGGGAATAATCACCGGAGCGTAGGTGCGCGTTGGTGACAACACAAGCTGGGCGGCGTTCATTGTACATGCTTCATGGAATCGCCCTTTCTCAATTTCCACTGCATCGGTAAGCCACCGGCTACCGCAATAGGCTAGTTCCGGAGGGATGGCAGCATCGTACGTTTCGGGGAATTTCTCCTTCATCATTGCAGAGAAAACATCGTGCCGTGCGGAGGTTAGTCCGTTTGAACCCATTCCGCCATTGTACTCTTCCTCGTAGGAAGTTTTTCCGAAGGAAGCCAGTCCTACGATCACCTGACCTGCTTTAATATTTCTGTTATCAATCACACTGCTCCGTTTCATACGGCAGGCAACGGTGCTGTCAACGATCAGCGTACGCACGAGGTCGCCCACATCGGCCGTTTCTCCGCCGGTAGAGCGGATATCCATTCCGTAGGATCGCAGCATCTCCAGCACTTCCTCCGTTCCGTTAATAATAGCAGCTATCACCTCACCGGGAATGAGTCTTTTGTTGCGTCCGATGGTGGAAGAGAGCAGTATATGAGTGTAGGCTCCAACGCAAAGAAGATCATCCGTATTCATCACAACGGCATCCTGAGCTATGCCTTTCCAAACCCGCAGGTCGCCGGTCTCTTTCCAGTAGGCGTATGCCAGCGATGACTTTGTTCCTGCCCCGTCTGCGTGCATCACTACGCAGTGTTCGGGGCTGTTCCCAAGCAGGTCGGGAACTATTTTGCAGAATGCTTTCGGGAAGAGACCCTTGTCTATTCCACGAATTGCATTGTGAACATCTTCTTTGCCTGCGGAAACGCCCCGTGTCCGGTATTTCTGATCACTCATATCCGTCTAAAAACGAAGCAGCCCGATTTTCACCGGGCTGTCTCCTTTATTGCATTTTGGGTTTATTGGGAGTGGTTGTGTTATTGGGCGGAGTATCCTTTGGCGGAGTATTGGGTACCTCCCCTTTCTTCTCATTTTTCGTGTCACCAATGTTGGAATCGCCGTCCTCATCACCTCCCTCTGAATCTGAGTCATTGAGTTGGATCTCCGGGAATGGATTTTCGTTCACACCGCCATCCTTAGGTTTATAATCCTTACGGAGGATGGAGAATACCACACGACGGTTGATCTGCATGATGTATTCAAAATCCTTCTTATCTGCTTTATACTTATTACAAACCTGCTCTGTAAGCACGGTTCCTTTTGGAACTGTTTTTCCGGAAGGCAGGGTAATGGTGGTATCCAGTGTTTTCGGTTTAGACTCTCCGTATCCTTTCGCCGTGATGCGATCGCCGGCTACACCTTTGGAAATAATGTATTCCACACAGGTTTTCGCCCGGTTAAAGGAAAGTTTCTGGTTATAGTCTGCAGCAGAGCGGTAATCCGTATGAGCACCTAACTCTACAGTGATGGTTGGATTCTCCACCAAAACTTTATACAGGAACTCCAGAGAGTCTTTGGGGTTAGATGGGTGCAGGAGGTCATATTTGTCGAGGTTGAACAGAACCAAAGGCATGCGGATCTCCTTCTTCACGAGAAGAAGTTCAAAATCCTGCTTGAAATCGGTCGCCTTTTCCACTCCTACGGTGGTAAGTTTTCCTTTGGGATTACCCAGGTATCCGTCGGGTGCATCCTGCGTTTTAATGTCGATTCCGGAGGCGCCTACCACATAGGACGTCTGGGCATTGATGTAACGGGCATTTCCGTTTATATCATATTTATAGAATCCTGTTTTATCAGTTTTCAGCTCAAACTTGGTGCCATCGGAACCGATGAGTGTAACCGTGGCGTTCTCAATGGGCTTACGGCTTTCCTTCTCAACGCACACTCCGCTAAGTGTAAAAAGTACGGGGGGGAGACTGAAGGAATAAATATCATCACCGCCCTTTCCGCCGATCCGGTTAGAGGTGAAGTAGCCCTTATCTTCTCTCTTCCCTTCGAAGATGATCGCAAAGTCATCACCGGCAGAATTAAGCGGGTATTTTAAATTGGTTACGTTGTCGTATTTGGCATCGCCCTTGTTATCCGCTTTAAAAAGATCCAGCCCACCCATTCCAAGGTGGCCGTTAGATGAAAAATACAGTGCGCCGTTTTCGTGAATGCTCGGATAGAGCTCATCGCCCTGTGTATTGATGGTAGGGCCCAGGTTTACGGGTGTACCCCATTCTTTTGCTTTCTTGTCGAACTTGGAGATCCAAAGATCCAGTCCGCCGAAACCGCCCTGCATATCAGATGCGAAAATCATGATGGTTTCGTCTTTATCAACAGCCGGGTGGCCGAAGTTGCTGGTGTCAATGTTGAACGGAAGAAGCTGTGGCTCATCCCAGTTATTTCCCTTTTTTGCCACACGGTAGATCTGACACTTCACATGTTTGTTCTTCTCATTTCCGCAGCGGGTAAAATACATTGTATTCTGCTTCTTGTTCATCAAACAGGCCGCCTCATTGAATTTTGAATTCAGCGGAGCAGGAAGAGGTGCGGGAGCACTCCACTTTCCGTTCTTATCTACCTTGGTTTCAAAAATATCAGCGAAAAGTTGTCCTACACCTCCATCTGTTACACCGCCGGTTGCACCGTCGCGGGTGGAGGAGATATAGAGCGTGGTGTATTTCTTGTCGGCATAGGCCGGTGCGTAATCCCAGTCTTTTGTATTGATCTGCTGCACGTTTTCCACTTTGTGACGGGTGGGATTATCTTTCCACTTTTGAGCAAGTTCGCAGGATTTTGCGCCGTCTTCTCCTCTCTTATCGGAGGGAACTTCCTTTTTGTAATTGTTGTATTCGGCAATGGCCTCTGCATATTTCTCCTGAATCTTCTTGGCATCTGCATAGTACAGGATTGCGATCGGGTCTGAATACTTTGCTTTGATGGCCTTTCCATAATACGTTTCGGCCTGCTTCATATCGTTGATCATCCGGTAACACTCCGCCGTCTTGAAAAGGATCTCTGCCTTCTTCGCTTTTCCTGCTTTAGAGAGTGCCTTCTTATATAGTTCAATGGCCGTAAAATATTCATGGCTGTTGAATGCTTTCTCGGCGTCGCGGTAGAAATTCTTCTGTGCAAAAAGGCTCACAGAAGCCGAAAGGAAGAGAACGATCGCTGCGGCCCGGATGTTTTTCATGCTCATAAGGTGATTGTTAACGTTTATGACGATTTTAAGTGGGTGCTAAAATAGTGATTTCCCGACAACTGTAAAACCATTGTTGGTTTTTTTAAAACACTGTTTAAGCGAAGAAAAAACGGGCTTTGTCTCTTAAAAAACGGTATTCAGGGAATTTGCCTGAAAGAGTGGCAAACCCCTGAATATCAGTCTATTATATTTTGATTATCTTTCCTCTTCTTCTTCCTTCTCCAGCTCTATTTCGGGAAAGGGGTCCCCGGTTCCCATATCTCCTGCCTTCTCCTCGAAGTTTTTGCCTATAATCCTGAAGTCGGTACGGCGATTCATCTGGTTCAGCAACTCAAAATCCGGGCTTCCGGCCGGGTATGTACGAATGAGCGTTTCGGTAAGTACCGTGCCTTTGGGAAGGATCTTGCCGCCAGGCAGTTTCAGATCCTCAGTAAGCTGAAGTGGTTTACGCTCACCATATCCTTTGGCCTTCATCCTTCCTGCCGGAATTCCTTTGCTGATCATATAGAGAACCACTTCACGTGCACGCCGGTAGGAAAGTGAATCGTTCTGCTGATGGGAATTCCTGTAATCGGTATGTGACGCCAATTCGATAATGATTGCCGGGCTCTCCATCAGTATTTTGTAAAGGTATTCCAATGAGTCGCGCGGGTTACTCGGATGATTCAGTGAATGTTCATTCACATCATATAATATCTGAGGCAGGTGCATAATCTCTTCTTCCCGCAACAAGGAAAGCTCCTGGTGGAAGCGGGAAGATTTTTCCAGTTCTGCCGTGCTGAACTTCGATTGATCTTTCCCGAAAAAGCGCAGTTTATCTCCATCCCATTGCCGGTCTTCTCCCCTGGTCTGCACCACATAATGCAGCCCGGTTTCCAGTTCTTTAAAAAAGAAATAGCCATTTTCATTCGTTCTGAGTTCCGAGATTTTACCGTTTGAGCTCAGCAGCCGTACCAGTGCACCTTTCACCGGTACCTTTATCCCTTTGGCAAGAAATTCTCTGTCCCATACAAATCCGTCAAGTTCAAAAATCAGCGGATCGCTCCTGAATGAATAAATATCATCTCCTCCTTTACCGCCGCTCCGGGAGCTGGTAAGATATCCCTTGTACTGTTTGCCTTCGAAAATGATCCCAAAATCATCTGCCGGAGAATTCATTGGACTTTTCAGATTTTCAGGGTTAGCCCAGCGAAAGGATCCCGAAGGGGAAGCTTTGAACAGATCCAGTCCACCCATTCCGGGATGTCCGTTGGATGAGAAAAAAAGTGATCCGTCGTCGTGGAGGAAAGGATATACTTCATCTCCCGGTGTATTCACACCTGGTCCGAGATTTTCCGGATCAGACCATCTGTTCGCTTTTTTGTCGAACCGTGTAAGCCAGAGATCAAGTCCTCCATAGCCGCCGGGTTTATCACTTGCAAACACCAAAAAAGATTCCTGAGGGTCGGGGGCAGGATGTCCGTAGTTAAACGAATCCGTATGAAAGGGTAAGACGGAAGGTTCGGTCCAGGTGTTTCCCTTTTTCTGGGAATACAGGATCTGGCAATACAGGTGCTTATTTCGCTGGTAACCACAGCGGGTCAGGTACATGGCATTTCCTTTGCGCGTCATTCGTCCCACTCCGTCGTTCCCTTCCGTATTCACCTGCTCCGGCAATGGTACCGGAGTACTCCATTTCCCATTCTTATCCACCCTGGTTTCAAAAATATCTGCGAAGCCCTCGCCCACTCCGTCATCCGTACGTTCTCCCCTGGTTCCCGGTCGTGTGGAAGTAAAATAGAGTACGTTATACTTTTTTCCTTCATAGGATGGCGCATAATCCCATCCCGCTGTGTTGATTTGCTGCACATTCTCTACTTTTTCCGGACCGGGAGCTGAGAGCCATTGCACAGCGAGTTCACAGCTTTTTATTCCCAGCTCACCCCTGGGATCCGAGGGAACAAAATCTTTGTACTTCTTAAAGTCGTCAAGCGCGCCGCTGTAATTTCCCAGTTCCATGCGGCATTGTCCGGAGAATAACCAAACCTCGGGATCGGCATAACCGGCGGCGATGCATTTGCGGTAATACACTTCCGCCTGTTTGGGTTGATTAATCCGTCGGTAACACTCGGCCGTTTTATAAAGCAAGGCCGCCTTGTCTGACTTCCTTTTTATTCCCGGCATAGCCTTCTTATAATATTCTATCGCCTTATGATAGTCGCAGCTGGCAAAAAGCTGGTCCGCTTTTTTAAGGTCAGCTTTCCCGGAAGCCATGCCCGGAGTTACGGCAAAGAGCGCATAGGTTCCCATCAGGAACAGAATAACATTTTTCATTTGGATGGTATTACGTTGAACTTCCCTGCGATCCATGGCACACAGGGTTTATTGCCGGCATTCAACGTAATAACGGAAGGCAGGGAGAAAGATACAATGCCCGGGAGGAGGCCGTGTTTTGCAGCAAAAAAAAGGTCAGGAAATAACCCAACCTTTTTGTAGAGTACCCGGGACGGGACTTGAACCCGTACGGCCGCAATGGCCACAGGATTTTAAGTGCGCCTTTCCCAATTCAAACACAGGGAAATCCGGGCATTTTCCGGCAAAAGAAGGCAAAAAGCACACCTTTCCGCGCCTGAATTCCGCACCTTAATAAAGCCCCTTAGCTCACTCGTCCGCTTGCTCGACGACTTCAGCGGAAGACCGTGATATTTCCCTTTTCCGTCACCTCTGTTCCATCAAGCAAAGTCCCCTTGAAATAATACACAAACACCGCTGAATTCAGTTTTTGCCCTTTGTAAGTACCATCCCATCCCTCCAGAGGATTTGTACTGTGATACACCAACTCTCCCCAGCGATCATAAATATAAAAGTCCATCTCTCTTATGGGTCCCCGTACATGAAGGACGTCGTTATTGTTATCCCCATTGGGGGAAAAGGCGGTCGGGATGAAGAATTCCTGAGTGCTCGTGTCCTCACAAAGTATTACAGACACATCGTCAATGTAAAAATACGATTGATTAAAATTTGAAGTGTCTGCATTAGAGCTATCATCTGAATAAAAATTTCCAATAGTGATGTATGCCTCACCGCCACTTGCTATGTAGGTTCCCGAAATAAGTACCCAAGAACCAGTGTCCGAAATTGAATTGCCAGATGGATTTGAAACATCGGGTTGATTTGGAAGATTAGTGAGAAAACTGCCAAATATTGTGTCTGGTGAAAAAACGGCATGAAATGCATCTATTGGAGCGGATGAGGCACCTAAGCTTACATAAAAACTCACACAGTACCTTTTTCCCTGCTCCAGAGAATCTATAAGTTTTACCTCCACGTATTCCCTTGGGCTAAATCCCGCTTGATACGTTAATACTCCTACATAAGTCTGGCCAGTTCTGGCATATTGGTATCCGAAGCCGTTTTGAGGAACACCAGCTTGAGAAGGAACGGTCGCACACTCATTGAAATAATCTGGCGTTCCTATATTCCCTGAAAACCAATATGGTGTGTTATTCAGTTGTCCTACCGACGTTGGGCATGCGATCGTATCCTCAAAACTCCAATTGGGAACAAGATTAGTCTGAGCATTCAATGTAGCCCCGGTTAAAACCACTTTTATGATTAAGAGGACTCGCATTTTACCGGAAGAGAGTAATATTCCCTTTCTCCGTCACTTCCGTCCCATCAAGCAGCGTTCCTTTGAAATAATAGACAAATACCGCAGAGTTCAATTTTTGCTCCTCGTAAGAGCCATCCCATCCCTGTTGCGGATCTGTACTATGATACACTAACTCCCCCCATCTGTCGTAGATATAGAAATCCATATCTCTTATAGGCCCTCTCACATGTAGGATATCATTATTGTTGTCGCCGTTGGGGGAAAAGGCCGTTGGGATGAAAAAATCCTGATCAATGGTGTCTTCACAAAGTATTACAGAGACATCGTCAATATAAAAATATGATTGAATAGAATTTGAAGTGTCTGCATTTGAATTCGCATCTGTATAAAAATTACCAATGGTAATGTAGTTTTCCCCACCACTTGAAATATATGTTCCGGATATCAACACCCAAGCAGTGGTATCGGCAATCATATTCCCCGAAGGATTCGAAATGTCCGGCGGATTCGAGAGATTTGTTATGATACCACTAAATATTGTGTCATTGGAAAATACGGCATGGAAGGCATCAATTGGTGCCCCAGAAGCTAAACTCACATAAAAACTGACACAATATTTTTTTCCCTGCCTTAAAGAGTCAATTAGTTTTGCCTCTATATACTCACGCGAGTTTACACCCGCTTGATAAGTTAGTACCCCAGTGTAAGCAACCCCGGTTTTAGCATATTGATACCCAAATCCATTTTGAGGGACACTAGCGTTCGAGATAAGAGTTGCACATTCATTGTAATAATCGGGCGTTCCATTGGTAGCAGAAAACCAAAATGTTGTGTTGTTAAGCTGTCCAACAGAGGTAGGGCATGCAACGGTATCCTCAAAGCTCCAGTTTGGAACAAGATTACTTTGAGCAAACAGAGCTGCCCCGGTAAAAAAAAATACGTTTATAATTACAAGTGCCTTCATCTTAAAATGAAAGTCCTGTACGCGGACACGTACAGGACTTCTCCATTCAGCTCTTACTTAATGACTACAAACTTTCCAACACTCTTTATTTCACTGTTCATTCGAATCTCGTATGTATAAATCCCTCTGTTCAGTTTCGACTCATTTATTTTCAGGGTGTTTGTGCCTTGGAGCGTGTAGGAAGAGAGTTTTCGCCCCGTCAAATCGTAAATATTCAATTCAACTATTCCCTCACCAACGCTAAAATCAATCTGCATTTCTCCATTGTTCGGATTCGGGTAAAGGTTGCTCACAGAAACATCATGAGAAATATACTCTTGTGCCTGCTGTTCCCTTTGGCTGTTACTTGTGTCTTCAGTGAAGACCATCATATCCAGCATCACGCGGGCCGAATAAACGGCGTCGCCTCCGTATAAAGGATTCTGAACCGCAATATCGCGAAGCAGGGCCGAATCCTGTGGGGAATAATATAATATGCCCTGTGCCACTGTGTTCAGATAAATACTGTTCACCGTCTGCCTGTTTTGTTCCATTGTACAAGCCGGACTAATGGAGGCATTCAAGGTTGATGCGCTGCTAAAATTTTCAGAATTGATATTATCCTGAACATCAGAGAAAGCTCCTATATTGGAATTATCCGTGCTGGCAAAGAAGTTTTGGAAAGTTGTATCGACAGGCACATTCAGCGTTAGCCAGTTTGGGTGGTCTTTAAAATGTCGGTGAGCATATTTTTTGTCAAAGTAATTGAATTCGACGGGAGCCTGAATAAAATTCTTTTCGTTCCTTACAATTTTTCCGAAAAGATTTTCCCGCATCACCGCTGCTGTATCTTCTTGAGCAAAGAATGGCAAAGTCGGACAAATGTTGAAAGTGTTTGATGTGAACTGAGGAGTCAATGCGGTTGCATAATTAGAAGCAGGAATATTTTGAGGAAACGGCAGAAAGTTGGCTCCACCATTGTAATACCAATCAAATGGAGGAGAAACGCTCCCGGTTAATTTGTTATCTATATTAAAAAGCCATTCGTTTTTAGTTGCAATGTTCGGCGAGATCTGCGTGCTTGGATCGGCTGGACCGACAAAGTTAAATCCAAACCAGCAACTATTCATCGTATTGCATGCCAAGGTACAATTGGTCAGTGATTGGAAACAATGAATTCCCGTTCCCATATCGGTAATAGTGTTTTTATCGACTAAAATACCGGGGCTGTTATCAACCCTGATACCAAGCCACCGGGTTGAGTTCGTGATCGAAAGGGGCGGTCCTGCGGTTCGGTTGATCTGGTTATTCCCGTTAATCTGAGCGTTAAAAAGTCCTTGCCCCCAAATGCCGTAAAAGTTGGCGGTTGAACTCATCGGGGGCAGAAAATTAACAGTATTTCCGCGAATGTTTATATTAAACATGTTGACGGCGTGGATACCAAGGTCGACGTTCTGAATGGTATTGCCAATGATATTTGTGTTAGGTGGGGGAAAGAAACTTATTGCATCCATACAGACAATGCCCCGGTTGAAAACGGGCGGTCCTGTATGAGCCATGTTATTCCCCTGAATGGAAAGATTGGACCCTCCGGTAAACCTTGTAAAGATTCCGGTCTTATATCTGAAAAAATTATTGTTTTCAATCAGGATATTGCTCCCCCCAACATTCTGAATATTCACCCCAACAGCACTGCTGATAAGAAAAGTGTTCAGGGTGAGATCATTCCCCCTGATCGCTATATTCGTCGGTTTACCATCGATCAATACCCCATTGGATGTGTTTAATGTAAAGAAATTCTTTTCATTTGCTCCAAGACCGCCTATTGTCAGCAACAGGTTACCACCCGGACTACCTGTCCCCCAAATTCCAACACCTGTTACAGGACACGGTGGTGGAGGGAAGCCTCCGGGACAAACCTGCTGCCGGATATTCCGGAATTCATTATTCATTATTGTAGCATTGCTTCCAATGCTGCGAATACCCAACACCAGTTCGTTGAAGAGGTTCCCCCAAACGCTGAACGTGGCTCCCGGATCACCTATATTGATTCCTCCTCTAACATCACGAAGTTCAACACCCATAAAGGAGGTCTGACCCAATCTGGGAGGGATCATGCCAGTACTTCTTTGCATGGTTGCCGTATGCAGCCAGCTTGTGTTAAAAGTGGTATGTGGTGTAACAACCACGTTTTTGTAATTATCATTGAAGAAAATTCCGAGGGCATCGACCTGAAAAATCCCCCCGTCGTCAGAAACAATCAGAGAATCAGCATCCCGCATTACCGCCGGGGTGAACGCTGCCCCGGAATTATTTACAATAAGAGTGCAATTCTGGGTTCGAATAAAAATCCCATCCCACATATAATTACACCCTGCGTTCATATTTGTAGAGGTAATTGTCAGCGTGGTGCCAAATGCTGATGGAATCTCAATTCTGGCATTCGGTCCCATTCTAATGGTCGAACGCCGGAACTGCATACTTGCGTCAATCGTAAAGACCCCATTGATATACAGGCTTCCGGCGGCCCCATAATTATTGTCGTAAATAGTTCCGAGAATATTCGGATTACCGCTTGCTAAAAACGCTGAAGCGGTAGTATTGAAAATTGTTACATGATTTGTGCCATTTTGATTAGGGTTGATGCAACAGGGAGCGACATTAATTGTGGCTGTGGTTGTACACCCATTGGCATCAGTAACAACCAATGTCACGGTTCCGGCAGTCGCAGAAAAATTCCAATTTACAATAACCTGATTATTTGTATTCGGACCGACTATCGTTCCGTTACCTGATGTCGTCCACAAGTACGTATATGGAGCTGTGCCTCCCGTTACGTTAGCTGTATACGTTGATGTACCGCATGTATTATCAGAGACCGGAATTGTAAAAGTAACCGTTGGGCCAGAAACAAAAACAGTAGTTGTTGATGTAGCCGTGCATCCGCCAGGGGCGGTAACTGTGAGGGTATAAGTTGTTGTTACTGTTGGGGAAGCCACAGTGGTTGAACAAGTAGGACAAGTTAGCCCTGTACTTGGAACCCAGGAATATGTTTCGCCGGGGATTGGACAAGGCGGGACTACTCCTATCGTTGTTGATGTTCCGCACGCAATAGTCTGATTGGGGCCTGCATTGGCTGTAAGTTTTATTACGGCAACATCGTCCATAAAATAATATGCCCCTACGGTAGGATGAAATCCTGGTCGCGTGAAGATGGTTGTGTTAGCGTCGTCTCTAAAATTCCCAATCATTAAATAACGCTCCCCGCCCGTGGTCGTAAAACACCCCGAAATTTTAGTCCAAGTTGCCGTATTTGTAATTACGGGGCCAGTGTATGAGACTTGAGGAGTTAAATTAGTATAAGGTCCGTTAAAAAAGCAACTTACAACGGGAGATGGAGAGAAATACATGCCCATTTGGTTTGTAGCAAATTGTGACGCATCATCCAAAAGCACATACATTTCTGCATAATATGATCCTGCAGTTAATGGCGAATTCAATAATTGAACTTCAGTATATTCACGGTAGTCTAGTGTTGAGGCGGATGTATAAATCGCAGCCATTCCATTACCTGTTCTTGCAAATTGAAATCCATTTTGGGGGACATCAACAATGGGGGCTGTCGCACATGAATTATATAAATCGGGTGTGCCGTCAGTGGGGCGAAACCATCTATAAGCAAGATTAATTTCCCCGGTAGTGGTAGGGCAAGAAACCAGCCATTCGAAACTTTCATTTGGACAATAGTTACAAACAAATGGAAAAGAAAAGTTGTTTATTACATTACACAAAGATGCAAGAACACAAATCTCAAAACCTGCCAAACTTTCCCCACATCCCTTATCGCATCCTACCTTATTCGAAAGAATTTGAATTAAATAAGTGTTTCCGGGAACAAAAATAGTTGTGTCAATTTGAAGAAAGTTATCCGCAGGACCAGATAGTGAATCGTAAGCAATTGGAATTTCACTGCCGCAAACTCCGTCATAAAGAACCATTGTATGCGCATGGCCATCGGTTGTATCCGGTGAATTAAGAACAGTAATATTTAATGAGGAAGAATCTGCAACAAAAGTAAACCACTGCTCACCTGAATACGTCCATGTACTATCCATGCAAACCGGAGAGTTTCCTAGTGAAAATGCCTGTTCGCAAGGGGTAAGAACCTGTGCGGTTGCAAGAAATCCACAGAAAGCAAGCAGGAAGGAGAGAACGGTCTTTTTCATAAGAGAAAAGATTTGGAGCGGTGTAGTAGTAAATGTATTATTTTCCTTCCGGAGCAACAAGGCCGGTTCTTATAAATTCCTTTTGTATCCTCGTTTTTAAAAAAATTCCGCACCTGGATTCCCCACCTTACTTTTCATAGCTGCTTTGCTGGAGGATGGGTAATGCTTTATGACTGAGGAGATTAAAAAGCAAGAGGAAGAATGGACACGCATAATCATTTTGATGTGCGTGTCTAGGAGAAATAAGTTGACCTGTTTTAAAAGCGAGGAATTTTGTCGCAAATTTATAATTGAAAATCAATCGATTATGATCGATGATTAAGTTTTTGTACCCCTAACGGGAACGAAGTCGAACCATTCCTCCTAAAAATTCAAAAAATCTTATTTAGTAAAAAATGCGCCTGACTCTCGTAAGGGGCTGAATTATAATTATATACAATTAAAGAACACAATAATAACAACACAAATATAAAAAATTATGGCATGGAAGCTAAGACAAGATTCATTTTCTAAATGTATAGCGTATTTCGCTGATGGGAATACCCGGACATTTTACTCCCTGGATTGGACACATCAATATTCAAAA